>CAZBHC010000033.1:0-8480 GCA_964491775.1 uncultured Dehalococcoidales bacterium
TGGATCGGCAGCCAAACTAAATTTATACTTAGCTAATCTAATCTTTATTTGTACTAAAAAAATCCACTGGGCTTAAAACTAGGCTTAATATTTAAGTACTTAAACTCTAAAACTTAGGAATTTATAAGGGAGATATATACAAAAACTTTACCCCTATACTATAAATACACAGAAAAGATTAAAAAGTTTAAGGAGAAAAAATGAATGTTCTTGAAATAGCCCAACTTACTACAGGAATCGCGACTCTTGTTGTTGCATCTGCTCTTATATGGCAAATGGTTATTCAAAAAAAGACTTTAGATATAGCTCACAATGATGCTGACAGTAATATGTCTTTACAAGCTATGGAATCACGTTCTGCACAGACAAGATGGTTTGCTGAAAATTGTAATCAACAGATATTAGATAAGATGAAAAAAGGTTACAATTTTCTTAATGAAGAAGAAAAAAAAATAGTCTCAGCCCATTTTGAAAATACCTCTCAAGTTTTAGCAACAGAATGGAGACTTGGAAGAATGGGTAGAAATAAGGATTATCCAAAATACACTTTCAGAGATAAAGTTATGATGGGAGAATATAAAGCTATGAGAGATTTATTCAAGGAACTATATATTCATATGACCAAGAGAGAATTTAGTATAGTTAGTAAAGAATTTTTAGATATAGGAAAAGAAGTATATGAAGAATATTCTGGAGAAAAGCTAGAAGCATAATACAATTTACCAAAGATGGAAAATATAAAATGCAGGAGAAGAAAATGAATAATAAGCCAAATATAGTTATTTATTTCACAGATGATCAAGGTTATGGGGATTTATCTTGTATGGGAGCTAAAGATTTTTCTACTCCTGTACTTGACAGAATGGCAAATGAAGGTGTTAGATTTACAGATTGGTATTCAAATAGTCCTGTCTGTTCACCTTCCAGAGCTTCTCTACTAACAGGTAAATACCCAAGTCGTGCTGGTGTAAGGGCTATTTTACGTGGGCATAGAACAGCAACAGGATTACCTTCTAAAACCAAAACAATAGCATCTATTTTAAAATCCAATGGATATCAAACTGCTATTACAGGAAAATGGCATCTCGGATTAAAAGAAGAATGTAGGCCTCATAATCATGGGTTTGAAAAATCTTTTGGGTTTTATGCAGGTTGTATTGATTTTTATTCTCATATATTTTACTGGGGTGCTAATAGACCTGGCCCCGGTCTAAATCCGACCCATGATTTATGGGAAGATAATCAAGAAATATGGAGAAATGGAGAATATTTTACAGAATTAATTGCTGATAAAGCAATTGAGTATCTTAGAGAGATGAAAAAGAAAGATTCCCCAATTTTTTTATACGTACCTTTTAATGCTCCCCATTACCCAATGCATGCGCCTGAAAAATATATGGAACGCTTCCCTAATCTTCCTTGGGATCGTCAAGTAATGGCAGCGATGATAAGTGCAGTTGATGACGCAATAGGCAGAATACAAGACGAAATAACTAGATTAGGTTTGGCAGATAATACATTATCATTTTTCTCTTCAGACAATGGCCCCTCAAGAGAATCAAGAAATTGGTTAGATGGTAAACAAGATCCATATTACGGTGGTAAAACAGGTATGCTAAGGGGTAACAAATTCAGTCTTTTTGATGGTGGAATAAAACTACCAGCTATAATGCATTGGCCAGGTAAAATTCCTTCCCAACAAGTATCAAGTGAAGTATGTGCTTCTATGGATGTTGTCCCTACTATACTCGAAGCAGTTGGGATAGATTACAGTAATCTTAAAATAGATGGAAAAAGTTTATTACCTCACCTAATCAATGGCAAGAAAATGCCTGATCGGGAATTATTTTGGGAAATGCAAAATCAAAAAGCTGTTAGAAAAGGTAAATGGAAATTAGTTTTAAATGGTCAATTAGTTGAAAATGAACCAAAAGTATCTAATGTACATTTAGCAAATTTAGAATCTGATCCTGGAGAAAGGATAAATTTAGCTGATAAGGAAACTGAAGTTAAAGAAGAATTAATTCATATATTAAATCAATGGACAAAAAATATAGAAAATGAATGGGAAAATAATTTTCCAGAAATAGATTATTCATATGTAGCTAATGGAATGGTTTAAACTTTTCCTGCAAATAGAATACAAATTCGCTATTTCTATTCTTACATATAAGACACCCCAAGGGGCAAGTTTTGGATATATGGACAATTTTTGGATTATAAATCCACCAATACGAATCAAACTCAAATACAATGTAACAAAAAGCATCAAATCTTAGGTATTATTGAGTCCTCTGAATCTTGGTGCCCAGGTTCGAATCCTGGATCGACAGCCAAACTCAATTTATTTGAATAGTTGTTTTAAACTTAAGGAGAAAAATGAATATTTGTGTTGTATCAACTTTTGACGGAACTACTGAAGACTATATGAAATTATGGAATTCATTAGGAGATCAAAGAGATCAAATAATATCTGATTATGACATTGGTGTAGTAAGAGAAGGGAAAATTATACTAATGATGAATGTGATAGATATGGAAATGTTACAAGAAGTAATGACATCTGAAAAAATGAAAGAATGGGATAAAAAACACAATTGTGTAGATGTGGTTTATTCTTTAGAACAGAGTTAATCTACATAGAAAAAAAATTCATCTATTAGTTGAGCCAATTTAGGTTATTATTTCAAAAGGTTTAGGAGCAAATAATTAATTGACTCAACATCATAGATCATATCTTCTAATATTTAAGAAATTTCTAACAAAATATTAAGGAAATAATTAGTTGGATCAATCAAAGCAATAAGTAGTTATTCTTCTAAGGGGTAGGAGCCAACAACAAAATCAATCCAACTAATTACTAATAATCTTATAATGTAATTTTGAAGAATTTATAAATATAATATGAAGAAATTTTCAAGAATAAATATGACCGCATAAATACTTTAATCAATTATCACAATTTTTTTATAAATAAGTGTAAAATTAGTTTAGAGTAATACCAAAACTTATAACAAAAATTACTAGATTCTAATAAAAGTAGAGGCCCCATCGTCCAGCGGCCTAGGACACCACCCTCTCAAGGTGGAGACACGGGTTCGAGTCCCGTTGGGGCTACCAAATTAATAATTTATAGGTTTAAATTGGCTCCAAGGTTTAGCCTCTTCAAATTTAGAAGAAACATTCAATAAGAATTCTTCAGAAAACATTTCTCCAACAATTTGAATACCTATAGGCAACCCTTTGGAAGAAAACCCGACAGGTATAGAAGCAGCGGGATTCCCAGTAAGATTAAACAGATATGTATAAGGAGTAAATCCCCATAGTCGATGTGCTACTTTTTCTGAATTTATATAATCAGGAGGATTATTAACTTCAAATGCAGGCACAGCTAACGAAGGTGTAATTAATAAGTCAAAATTATCAAAATATTCATTCGTATAATTCCTATACCAACCAATATTATTATGTATGTCCCATAGTCTTTCTCCAGTTAAAGAAGATGCGTGGTTAAGATATTCAAGAAAGTAATTACTAAGTGAATTTCGATTGTCTAGATAATCTTCCTTATAACCATTTAATCCCTTCATACAAAAATAATCAAACCATGTTGAAAAGACATCAATAAAATCATCAGGAATAAATTTTATTTCTTCTACTTTTGCGCCTAATTCTTCAAATTTATTTAAAGCTGGTTTTATAACTTCTATAACTTCTGAATCTACTGGATTACCTCCAATAGTTTCACTCCAACCTATTTTAATTTCTTTAATATCTTTAGTTAAATTCTTAGAAAAATCAGATACTTTCTGTGAAATTGCACCATACTCAGAATTAGGATCACCACCAGATAAAATTGACATAATTTTAGCTGTGTCTGAGACTGATCTGGTTAAGGCTCCAGAAGTAGAAATATTTGATATATTGTATGATTTTCTGCCTGATTGGTATTTAGGAACCCTTCCTTGTGAAGGTTTTAATCCGTATATTCCAGTAAATCCAGCAGGAATTCGTATTGATCCTCCACCATCACCACCTGTTGCAAATGGAATTAATCCTGCGGCTACTGCAACTGCTGAACCACCACTTGAACCACCAGAAGTACAATTATAATCCCATGGATTTAGAGATGGTTTAGATAATCTATTTTCAGTAGTTCCAGCATATCCATTCTCAGGGGTATTTGTTTTACCTGCTATTATGCCACCAAAATTCTTAATCCTTTTTACGACTAAACTGTCATCATTTGCTATATTATTTTTATATGGTAAAGATCCATGTGTAAAAGGTAATCCTTTAACTGGATCCATATCTTTAATTGGAACAGGGATACCAGTTAATAAGTGAATTTCTTTACCTGATTTAATTATTTCATCAGCGGTAGTAGCTTCTTTTAAAATAGATTCTGAAGGTGGGGTAATAAATATTCCATATTTATCTAAATCTTCAGTACGTTTTAGAAAATGTTCACATAATTCATAAGATGAAATAGATTTAGAATCTAGTAATTTTCTTATTTCTATAATAGTTTTATAGTCTAATTCATTAAGTTTACTCATATAATTATTCCATTTTAGAACCAACAAATTTAGAAAGTGCCCTAGCAGTAGGATCAGTATGTACATTAATTATTGAAGGGACACCTGATTTATTAGCTCTTTCTAAAGCTGGTAATATTTCTTTTGGATCTTCAACTAATTCTCCATAACCTCCTAAAGCTTCAGCAATAAGATCAAACCTAGTGAAACCTAATTCTCTACCTGGTTTTCTGATACCTTCGGTTCTAGCTGTCCAACCTTCATTATTTGATACGACTATTATCATAGGTAGAGAAAACCTTACAGCAGTATCAAAATCTTGAATATTCATCCCTAAAGAACCATCCCCGTGTAAAGAAATTACTTGTTTGTCGGGTTTGGCTATCTTCGCTCCTATTGCATACGGTAATCCAACCCCCATACAACCAGTTGGACCAGAATTAATCCTATGGCCAGGATAAAATGTAGGTAAAGATTGTCTTCCATAATGCAAAATTTCATTCCCATCAACAGATAAAATAGCATCCCTATCCATAAATTCTCTCAAATCTTTACATAATCTAAGAGGATGAATAGGTAATTGATTAGAATTTTCTAAATCAGAAACTTTAATTTTTCTCTCTTGATCTACTCCACTTAAATAATTTCTCCATTTTTCCCAATTATTAGACTTGTTTTTAATATCACCAATACGATTATTCATTTCTTCTAAAAATTTCTTAACATCTCCATGTATTCCAATATCTACTTCACGATTATTACCTATTTCAGGAGCATGAATATCTATTTGAATAATTTTTGCATTATTAGCAATCCTTTTCCCAAATGTCATAACCCAATTTAATCTGGTGCCCAATACTAGTACCAAATCACACTCTCTAAATGCTGTTGATCTAGCACCAGGAAAAGAAAATTTATGATCATCTGGTAAAAGACCTCTAGATATTGGTGTTGTGTAAAAAGGAATACCTAAGTTATCAACAAATTCAGATAATTCATTCTCAGAATTTGACCACCATGCACCTCCACCAGCGATAATAATTGGATTATTGCTATTCGATATATATTTACAAATGGTTTTTATTTGATCAATATCTATAGAAATATTATTATTTAATTTCGATCTAGAATATTCCGGTATATGATCTCTATCAACTTTTTTATATAAAATATCTTCATTACAATCAATGTACACTGGTCCTGGTCTTCCATTACGAGCTATATCAAAAGCTTTCGAAATACTTTCAGGATATAACAATGGATCATTAGGACGCATTACTTCTTTAGAAATAGGTTTAAAAATAGAAAGTTGATCTATTTCTTGGAATCCACCTTTACCAAAATCACTAATTGGACCTGCACCACCCAAAGTTAGCATTGGAGCACAATCAACAAAGGCATTATATTGTCCTGTCAATAAATTTAATGTACCAGGTCCTGATGCGGATGTTGTAACACCAGTTTTTCTTGTCACTCTTGTATATGAATGAGCTGCCATAGCTGCTACCTGTTCATGTCTAAAATCATATACATCTATTCCAAAATCCTGAGAGTTATTAACAATCTCATAATTTGGACCACCCATTAAGTAAAATAATTTCTCAACACCTTCGTCTTTTAATGATTTAGCTACTAAATAACTACCATCAATCTCTGACATTTATTTTCCTATTACTTTAATTTGTCTTTAATTTCTTTTGATACATTAGGTAATAATACAAGATCATCATCAAAATCATTACATATAAGTTCAATCATTAACCTTATACCCAAAAAATAATCATCCATAGACAAATATTCTTCTTCTACAGAATTTTCACCTCTGTTATGCCAATTCCCAAGAGGAAAAGCTATTCCAGAAACTGAATAACCAAATGATTTAAATGCTGAAGCTTCGCAGGTTCCTGCACTCATTAATGCTCTCTGGAACTTAAATTCAGGATTGTTATTCTGTAAGTTTTTTGCACAAATTCTTAATAAATTTTCAGGATAATTATCAAAGGTTGACATCCTATCACCAGTTCTAATAACAGGCCCATCACCAATTTTTACTCCGGGAATTTCTGAACTTGTTTCAATTGAAAATATATTGGCATTTTTGTTTATTAGATTAGATTCTGCTGCTAATCTAGCCCCTATTAATCCAACCTCTTCCGCTCTTGTAAATACAGCTATAAAAGGGCGTTTTAATTTATTAGTAGACATACTGATTGCTGATAGAATTGCTGAACATCCAGCTAGATCATCTAAAACTCTTGATCTAAATAATCTTTTACTTTCATCTATTTCAAATTTTTTTAGATCTAAAATAGCTGGACATGGTAATTCTAAAGGATAATTTTGTTCTAATTCTGCAAAGATATATTTTGAATTGAGCCATAATGAATTATTATCTGGATTTGGATCATTTTTTAAAATAATTTTGGCAGATAATTCTTTCTTATCAGAAGTAAAAATTCTTAATTTAACTTCATTTTGATTAACTTGGATCGGATGCCCTCCCAAAGGTTTAAGCTTTATAATTTTATTCTCTTGAGAAAGAACTTCAAATGCCGGATGATCCATATGTGCTACTAATACTATAGGTTCTATTGTTGAATCAAAATCTGACGATACGTATAAATTACCCCATTCATCTAATTTATGCTCAAGCTTATTCTCATTAGATATAGATATTATTTCTTCTCTTATTCCAAACTCATAAAATGGGGCAGTAAAATATTCAGATAAGCGAGAAAAATATTCTACAGAAATTTTTTCAAGATTTTTCATGATAAATTATTCCTATATTGTTCATAATACCTTTTCATTATCTCGTAAACATTTATAATCAAAAATCAAAAGAGAATATTGTAATAGAAATTTAATATTAATTATTTAAGATTATTGGAGAATTTAATTGTCAAAAGAAAAAATAAAGATTCTATATTTAGGTCAAAAAAATTATGATGGTAGAACTAATACTAACCATCAAAGTAAAGCTTGCAAAGAATTGGGAGCTGAATTTATTCACTACAATGGAGATAGTGAAGGTGAATTAATAGAACATATTAAAGATGTTGATGTAGTAATAAATCAAGCACATGCTTTTTCAGAAAAATTTTTCATACACATGGGAAATAATGGAAGATGTAAAGCTTTAGTTTCGATGGGCCATGGATTTGAAGGTTTAAATATTAAAGAAGCTGTAGAAAATGGAGTTATTTTGACTAATACAGCTTCATTTGGCACAGAAGAAGTAAGTAATCATGCAATCATGTTGTTTCTAGTTTGTGCAAGAAAATTATTAATCCATAACGACCTGGTTAAAAATGGAGTTTGGACAAGAGATTATTTATCACCAATGGGTCATATTTCAGGCCAAACAATGGGTATAATCGGTATAGGAGATATTGGACGAGCTGTGGGAAGAAAAGCACAAGCTTTTGGTCTAAATGTTATAGCATTTGATCCATATATATCTTCCTGGGATGCTAAAGAATACGATATAGAAACCGTAGGTAGTTTAAATGAACTCGCCCAAAAATCAGATTATATTTCCATTAATTGTTTTCATAACGACGAAACACATCATATGATCAATTCTGAATTTTTTTCAAATATGAAAGAAACTGCTTACTTAATCAATTGTGCAAGAGGAAAAATAGTTGATGAAAAAGCTCTTATAGATGCATTAAATAACAAGACTATAGCTGGGGCAGGATTAGATGTTTTTGAACAAGAACCTGTCGATCCAAATAATCCATTACTTAAGATGAAAAATGTAGCTGTAACAAGCCATTATGCGTCATATAGTGAAACTGCATGGGAACGAGCAGGTACACAACTTGGTGAAGAAGCTATGAGAATAGCACTAGGTTACTGGCCTATGTCACTAATTAATCCTGAAGTAGCACAAAATATTCCTCCAAGAAAAAAAGCTCTTAATTGGGAAATGATACT
>CAZBHC010000034.1:0-36350 GCA_964491775.1 uncultured Dehalococcoidales bacterium
AATATTATTATTTTTAGTCCTATAGATTTACAATTCAATAGTGTAGATAAAACAAAAAATATGTTTAAAAACATTACTGATAAGCATTATTCAGATGGTACAAAAACAAAGACTTTAGCTGAATATATAAAGCAGAAAAAATTTAATTACAGTTTATTATTTAATGTTTTCAATCTACTTACTTACAATTCTGATTCAGAACTAAAACTAAGATCATATATAAATGAATTAGGATTTAAAAACATCTATCTATCTGGTTCAGGTCCTTCTTTATATGTTTTTACTGAAAATAAAAATGAAGAAAATTTACATGATATATTCAAGGCTTATGAGAGTATAGTTACGGTAAATAATGTTCGGGCTGTTGAAAAGATTAATTTATGAACGATATTTTAGTTGGTATGATATCTGGTCAAATCATTGCAATCATTTTTTCTAGCCATATTATTTTTCTACTACTTCAACAGAACAGTTTTAACTTGATGAAAAAAATTATTTCTAAAATGCATCTTTACTCATTAATTTTTGTAAGTATTGGTAGTTTTTTCTTTTGGAATTTATTTAGTGTAATTTGGGTTTTTTTAAGTTCTTCTTCAATATATAATTACGATTTTTTTTCTTACACCACTATTATTTCTCTTATAATAATTTTCTGCACGATTTTTTGTTTTTCATATATATTTGTAAGAAAGTTTTTATTTCATATTTTGTTTGAAACTTTAGTTTTTATTATAGTTTTTGGTGTTTTGACACCATTTATGATTAGAAGAATTGATTTGATTTAATCTAAAATATTATTGTTATGATTAGTAGATTTAAAGATAAAGTTATAATGCTTACTGGAGCAGCTGCATGTAATCCTCAAAAACAAATGGGTTTTGCTGGAGAAACAGTATGGAGGTTTTTCAAAGAAGGAGGAAGTGCTGCTATTATTACTGATGTGCAGGATAATGAAGGTGAAGAATCTGTAATATCACTTACAAAAGATGGTTTTGAATCATTTTACTCTCATCTAGATGTTACTCAAGAAAAAGAATGGGAAGATGTAGCGGTAAAAGCATTACAAAAATATGGCAAAATAGATTATTTAGTTAATATTGCTGGAATTTTAGATCCTAAATCAATATCTGAAATTGATACTGAAGATTGGAAAAAGGTAATTGATATCTCTTTAACTGGAGTTTTCCTAGGAACAAAAATAATTTCAAAGATTATGAGTCAGAATGGAGGAGGATCAATAGTTAATATCTCTTCAATGGGTGCATTGAATGGTTCTGCTACATATGGTTCTGCCTATGGTGCTTCACGTTCTGCACTTTTAAATTTTACTAAATCAACCGCTCTTCATTATGGATCAAAAGGTATAAGGGCTAACGCTATATTACCTGGTTGGACAAGGACGCCTTTCACTGAATATTTATATAAAGATAAAACACAGAGAGAATATCGTTCAAATCGTGTTCCATTAGGCAGATGGGGTGTTCCTGCAGATATAGCATCTTCTATATTATTTATGTTATCGGAAGATGCAAGTTATATTACAGGGTCATCACTTTTAGTTGATGGAGGTGTTATGGCTGGAGAGTTATCTAGACCAGCAAATCCTTTACAAGATGCTGATTAATCTAAAGACATAGCTATTTTTATTACGTTATCTTGCCTTAATCTGTACATCTCAAAAGCGTCTTGAGCTTTATTCCACGACCAATCATGAGTTTTTAGTAGTCCTGGATCCATCCATCCAGATTTTTTATAATCAACCATTTCTATAATTTCTTTAATGGGTTCATTAGTTGCAGCTACTACTGTAGAAACAATATTTAAGTTTTTACTTAAGAACTTCTGATATTCTAAAGTTGTTTTTCCGCCTCTTATAAGACTGAATGAGATTATTTGTCCTTCTTCTTTGACTAAATCTATACAATGATTTATCCCATTTGGATCTCCTGAAGCATCTACAACTACATCATAACCTTCACCTTTAGTTATTTCTTCTGATATTGATAACATATCTTCGTTAGATGGATTAATAGAGTGAGAAGCTCCAAATTCTAAAGATTTTTTTAATCTATACTGTTCAAAATCTATAGCTGTAAGAATTTTTGCTCCTTGTTTAGATCCAAGCATAGTAAATGATAAACCTATTCCACCTTGCCCTAGAATAGCCAAAGTTTTTCCTGAAATGTTACCCCATTTTTTACTTGAATAAAGTACTGTTCCTGAATGTTGACACATTACCCATTCAGAAATATCTCCCCATTCAGGTAATTTAATTAATTTTTTGCTGTTTTGTACAAGATATTCTTGCATACCGTTTATTTTTTCAGGAATGATTATTACTCTTTGTCCTTCTTTATAATTAGGATCACTTGATTCTACAATTGTTCCAGCACATTCATGTGAAGGTGCTCCAGGTATAAAAGGATAATCATCTTCTGGCAATTCGTTATCGTATTCTAGATATATATCACTGCCACAAACCGATAATGATTCGATTTTGATTTTTATATCGCCTTTATTAGATATCTCAGGTTCAGGTGTGTCAAGAAATTCAATTTTTCTTCTAGAAATTAATCTTGCTGCTTTCATTCAATAATTTCCTCTAATTTATGATTATCACTCATATTAGTATAGTTAATTTCTTCCATAAATTATATTCTCTATATTAAAATCAAACGATTGCTTAATGGTTCACTATTAGATTTTTATATGTTTCTCATCATATTTTATTAATTTGAGATGATTTTTTGAAATTTAGACTTAAAGAAAATATTAATTTAAAATATTCCCTAGATGGAGGACAAGCTTTTAGATGGTGGGATTATAAGAATACCTACCGAGGTGTTGTAGGTAACAATGTTTATGAATTAATAAATAATAAATCTGGATTAAATATTAGTATTTTAAATCAAACAAATGATGTTCTTAAAGCTAAAGATTCTATTTATAAATATCTTTCTATAGGTCTAAGTATGGAAGATTTTATAAACTCTTGGTCAGATGATCCCTGTATAGGACCATCTATACGAGGTTATGAAGGTTTACGTATATTAAGACAAGATCCTTGGGAATGTTTATTTTCCTTTATTTGTTCTAGTACTAATAACGCCTCAAGGATTAAACTAAATGTCACAGATGCTTCAATACATTTAGGAAAAAAAATTCATGATGGTATAAATGATTATTCTTTTCCAGAACCTGAAGAATGCTATAACGCAGGAGAAAAAAAATTTAGGGAGATAGGCCTGGGTTTTCGTTCTAAATATGTTGTTGATGCTTCAAAAAAAATTCTTGATAATATTATTAATCTTGAAGATTTAAGATCTGCTGAATATTTAGAAGCTAGAGAAAAATTGATGTTAATAAATGGTGTAGGAGAAAAAATTGCAGATTGCGTTTTAGCTTTTTCATTAGATAAAAAAGAATCGTTTCCAGTAGATAGACATATATTGAGAGCTTTGATTAAGTGGTATGGTTTACCGAAAACTACCAATCCAGCTGAAGCATCTAATTGGGCACGTAAACGTTTTGGGAAATATTCATCTCTTGCTAATCAATATATTTTCCATAGGGAACGTTTATCTAGTAGATATAGAATGTGGGGTGATAAACATAAGTATCTAGTTATTAAAGAGGATGAGTAGACTTATTTTTTAAATAATTTCCAATTATTTTTTTAAATTCATTAGATTCACAAACATATTTATATGATTTAATTATTTCTATAGGAATAGTATTCAAATTTTCATAGATTTCTGTAGTAGTAATTTTTTTTTCTGAAAACTTTGTAAAAATTAAATTCATATTTGGAATTTCAAGTAACTTATTCTTTTCTGATTTGTTAAGTTGAACCCAATTTAATATATTTTCTATTTCTTTTTGATTATAGTTGAATAAAATTATTCCAAATTTTTCTAAAAAATTTATTTTTATAGGTAAATATGTAGGTATATTTAATGGAGATAGTTTTAAACGATTTATAGTGATTATTTCTAAATCTTTAGATATTTCTTCAAATAAGTGAAGTTTTTCGGCGAATTCAATTTTATGAATATCTACTATAGAATTAAAAAATATCCTTATCTCTTTTTTTATTCTATATTGACTTATATTTTTTATATCTTTTATAGAAATTTTCATTAGTTTTATTGTTTTTTTATCTATTTCGAATTGGTTATTAAATTTATAATTTATTGCTCTGAAGATTCTTGTGGGATCATCAACAAAACTTTTATCGTGCAAGATTTTGATTATTTTACGTTTAATATCTTTTAAACCTTCTAATGGATCAATTAAACTTAATTCATTATTGCAAGATATTTCTAATGCAATTGAATTTACAGTAAAATCTCTTCTAATAAGATCTCTTCTAATATCCATGGTTTTCTTAATTTCTGGGAAATTACCTGGACAATGATATTTTTCTGTTCTTAAACAGTTCACATCTATATGAAAATCTTCTTTGAAATTTGGTTTGGATAAAATTATTTGCGCACTGAGGAATTGTGGATGAAATTTTACTTTTCCATTGTATATTTTTGATAGTAAAATCGAGAATTTTTTATAATCTCCAGATATTGCTATATCTGGTTCAGAAGGTTTTATATTCGACAATATATCTCTTATAGTACCTCCAACTATATATATTGCTTTTATATCAGAATTTTCTTTAACTATTTTCCTGCAATTATTAATTAGTGTAGGAATTTCGTTGTTAAAATAGTCCTCTAAATTTTGTATTTTTGTTTTCATATTTATATTTAGATTATAAGATACTGATAGAATTATAAAATTATTTTCCATGAATATTAATAAAACACCATATAAAATCGACGTATTTATCGACTATACCTGACCATGGGTTAGGCAAACAAGTTATTGGTTGCGAGATCTAAAAAATGAATTAGGGGAACAGTTAGTAATTAATTGGAGATCCTTTTTATTAGAGCAGGTTAACACTAAAGATAAAGGGGATAATTGGAAAGCTTGGGAACAACCACCAGATTATATTAGTAGAGGTATTTGGCCCTTAAGAGGTGGTATAGCTAGTAATAAAATAAATCCTAAATTTAGAGATATTTTTTCTATGAAGTTAATGGAAAGAAAACATGTAAAACGAGATGATGTAAGATCAAGAAAATATATTATAGATTTAGCTGTTGAATGTGGTATGGATCGAACTGAATTTTCTAAAATTCTTGATAGTGATGAAACTATGGACTCTATAATTAATGATCATAAATTTGCAGAATCAAAAGGTATT
Source organism: uncultured Dehalococcoidales bacterium (assembly GCA_964491775.1). GTDB lineage: Bacteria > Chloroflexota > Dehalococcoidia > Lucifugimonadales > Lucifugimonadaceae. Next base: position 5,264 of record CAZBHC010000034.1, read on the forward strand.
TTTGGTACTCCTACTTTTTTTTCCGAAACTTTAGGTGTTTTATTTGTAAAAATGTTTACGCCACCTAAAGAGGAAGCATTAGAAGTTTTCATGAATTTAATTGGTATTTCAGATAACAAAAAATATCTAGGAGAAATAAAACGACCACAACCACCTTGGCCACGTGGTGCTACAGATTGAATAATAAAAGCTTAGATCTCTTATTAAAAAACATCTTCGATTTTTCTGGATTGCAAATAGTAAAAAACAATAAACTAGCTGAAGTTTTTGTACATAAATCAATATTGAATGAAGATTCATCTTTTGATAAATCCTATGAGCAATTAGAATTTTTAGGTGATGCCGTGATCGAATTAGTAATTTCTGATTTTTTATTCCTACAAGATGATATTCAAAATGAAGGAGAATTGACAATAAAACGTTCTCTAATTGTTCGAAAATCTACATTAGCTAAAATTTCAGAAAAAATGAATCTTGATAACTTTGTTTATTCTGGCTCGGGCATAGATATTATTTTAGGACCAGAACGTGAATCTATATTAGCTGATGTATTTGAATCTTTATGTGGATATATTTATTTGTTCATGGGATTTGATGATGCAAAAAAGTTTATTATTAATTCTTTAAGAAATGAAATTGAACATTTAGAAAATTTAAAAGACATAAAAGATTCTAAATCTATACTACAAGAAATACTACAAAAGAAAGGAATTGATGTTCCGGTCTATAAATTAAGAACTATTTCAAGTAAAGACGAGGAAATATCATTTGAGGCCAAAGTATACTGTAATAATAAATTGTTAGCTACAGCCGATGGTAAACGAAAATCAATAGCTGAACAAAAGGCAGCTGAAAAAGCTATATTTAATTTAAAGAATTCATTATGAAAGTTGAAGAAATATTTAATAATTCAAACAATAATGATGGGATATACGAAAAAACTAAATCTCTATGGAATACAAAATTTTCTTCACTTTTTTCTAAATCAAAAATAGATGAAAGTTTTTGGGATGATTTAGAGGAATCTTTAGTTACTTCTGACGTTAATGTATCATTTACTTTTGAATTAATAGAATTTTTAAAAAGTTACTCGCTGAGTAACAATATCAATGAGCCTCAAATCATAATAGATTTAATTAAAGAAAAGTTAATTGATCTATTTAAATTACCATTATCTCCAATTATTAATTCAAAGAAGAAAATAATTTTATTTATTGGAGTTAATGGATCAGGTAAAACAACCACAATTGCTAAATTATCTAAATACATTTCTAATAATGGTTATTCACTATTAATTACAGCTGCAGATACTTTTCGGGCTGCTGCTAGAGAACAAATACAACAGTGGGGAGATGATCATTCGTTTGATGTTTTCTCTTCTTCTAAAAGTAAAGATCCATCTGCTGTGGTATATGATGCTATAGCGTCTGCTAAATCGAAAGATTTAGATTTTCTTTTAATAGATACTGCAGGTAGATTACATACAAGTCATAACCTTATGGAAGAGATGAATAAAATTTACAGAACTATATTGAAATTCTCTGAAAACTATGAAATCTGTCCTTTATTGATTATGGATGGAACAGTTGGGCAAAATGGTATAAACCAAGCTAAAGAATTTAATTCTTTGATACCTTGTAATGGAATAATTATGACTAAAATGGACGGTACTAGTAAAGGTGGTGCTTTAATATCTATTGCACATGAATTACATATACCTATAATTTTTATAGGTGTTGGTGAATCGATTGATTCATTAATAGAATTTGACCCTACTTTTTTTGTTGATAATCTTTTACCTCAAACTTAGGAGTAATTCCTGATGTTTTTAGATGTTTTTATATTCCTACTTTCGATTTACTTAATAAGTACTCTATCTTTTTTAATATTTTCAATTCAATTTAAATTTTTTCCGGATTATGGCTGGGGTATTTCTAAACCAATCGGGATGGTTTTAATCGGAAGTCTTTCCTGGTTTTTGCTTTATATAAAATTATTTCACTTGGACTTTTTATTAATAAGTATTATTTTGTTTTTATTAGTGATTCTTTTATTTTATCTTATTTGGAAAAATCTAAGATTTTACGCAAATATACGAAATATATTAAAGGAAATATTAAAAGTTGAATTGGTTTTCATAATATTTTTTTCTATGACATTAATTCTTAGAGGTTTTGATCATAATATTTCTGGAACTGAAAAACCAATGGATTTTATGATGATTAATTCAATTATTTTTTCAGGAACAAATCCTCCTGGTGATGCTTGGTTTGGTGGACAAAGTATTTCATACTATTATTTTGGATATTGGATAATTGCTTGTATATCTATAATAAGTGGAATATCAAACTCGATTATATATAATTTATCAATTCCTTTTATAGTTGGAATGTCAGCAAGTACTATATTTTCACTTTACATTTACTTTTTCAGTAAAAAGAATAGTCTTCAAAATATCTTTATTGGTCTTTCAGCATCTATATTACTTTTAATTTCATCAAATTTATCTATGTTTTGGTATTTATTTGATATATTAAATTTCCTTCCAGATCGTTTTTTTGATTGGTATTTAGGTGTAGATTATCCACATATAATTAATATTAATATGTGGAGACCAGATGATCATTGGTGGTGGTGGACTGCAAGTAGAGTAATTAACACTTTCAATGCCCAAGGAATAGGATTAGATTATACTATACAAGAATTTCCTTTTTTTACTATTTTAATTGGGGATTTACATCCTCATTTCATTGCTACGCCATTTTTAATAACTTCCATAATTCTTATATTTAGTGTTTATAAACAGAATTTCAATCGTAAAAGTAATATGATCAATAATTTACCTTTACTTTTATTATCTTCATTTTTTTTACTTGTAGTAGGATTTATAAATTATTGGGATTTGGCAATTTTATTTATTTTACTTTTTCTAATTATTTTTCTTTTATGGCTTAGGTCAAATACGAATATAATTATTCTAATTACAAAATTTTTCATTCCTACTTTAATTACATTGTTTTTATCTTTATTGTTTTTTATTGGATTTTATTTTTTTACCAGTGAAAGTCAAATTGAATTTCCGTATATTTTACCTGTAATTAATCAGACAAGATTAATTCATTTTCTTACCGTATGGGGAGTATTTTTACCCCCAGTATTTTTACTTATTTATTTGCATTTGAGAAACCTGGATAATATTAATAAAAAATTACTTTTTATATCCTTTCTTCCTATAGTAATTCCATTTGTTTTTCGTCTCTTGATTATATTGATTTTCAATGAGAAATTTGAAAGCTTTAATTTTTCCAATATTGTTGGAGTTTCTAATATTATAATTTCGATCATTTGTATCACTTCTTTATTTCTGATCTTTTCTAATATTTATAAAACAACAAATATACATAAATCTTTACTATTTATAATGATTTTTTGTTCTTTTTATTTAATTTATTTGGCTGAAAATTTTTATCTTAATGACATGTTTGGAAATAGGATGAACACAGTATTTAAGTTCTATTATCAAGCGTGGATTTTGTTAAGTGTAGTAGGGGCTATATCTATTAAGATGATGTTTATAAGAAAAAAAATAAGTAAAATTTTATCGATTCCTATTATTTGTATTTTTCTTTTTTCATTATATTTTTCTTTTGCATCAGTAGATTCAAAAATTTCTCCATATAATAATTTCTCTTTAGATGGTATGGAATTTCTTAAGAAAAATATTACTTCAGAATACGAAGTAATTGAATTTTTAGTTGAAAGTGATACAAATAATATTATAGAATCTTATGGCCCGAGTTATTCAGATTTTTCAAGAATATCTTCTTTTACTGGGATACCTACTATTCTAGGTTGGGCTCCTCATGAAGCACAGTGGAGAGGGGATATATCATCTATAGAAGAAAAAAAACTTTTAGTTGATAAAATTTATAGTATTGATAAAAATTATAAAAATCTGGAATTTCTAAATAATTTTAGAAACTTTATAATTATTATAGGTCCAAAAGAAAGACAATCATATCCCAACATTAGTATAGAGATATTTGATGAAATTTCGGATAGAGTTTTTCAAAATGATCAATATATATTATTCAAATTAAAATGAAACCAAATTCTCAAATAAAAAATATAAACCCTAAAAATGAATCTGATACCCATGGAGGTTCTTGGATAGATGGAAAATGGGTTTTTGGTTTAAATAAAACTCAATTAAATAATAGTATTAATAGAAAATTAAGATTTGATCTATTTGATTTTTTTATTTCAAATCAAATATGGTTTTATTTTTCCCTTTTACTTCTTGGTTTGATATTAAGGTTATTTCAATTAGACTATAGAGCTGTTCATCATGATGAGAGCTTACATGGATATTTTAGTTATAGACTTTATAATGGTGAGGAATATAGTCATAATCCTCTTATGCATGGAATGCTACTTTTTCATTTGTTAGCTGCTTCATTCTTTATTTTTGGAGATACCGATTTTACATTGAGATTACCTATGGTTTTAGTAGGAACACTTTTAATCTTCTTACCATTTTTCCTTAAGAATTACATAGGTCAGGTTTCGGCTTTTTTGATATCAATATTTTTAACTATTTCACCTACTTTAGTTTATTTTAGTAGATTCGCACGGAATGATATTTTAATAGCATTCACAACAGTATTGCTTATTATAGGAATATGGAAATATATTTCATCAGGTCGTAATTTCTGGTTATATTTATCAGCTTTTATAATATCTATTGGTTTTACTATTAAAGAAAATCAATATATTGTATTATTTATTTTTGCTTTATTCTTTTTGTTTATTTCATGGAGACAGATTGTAGATTGGATACTCTCAAGAAAACGATTATCTGAATTTACACGTGAAGGTGATGTTTTAATATTACTTTCTCTACTTACGTTACCATTATCAGCTCCTTTGATATCTATATTTCAAGAACCTCTAGGAATAACTTTAGCAGCTAGTTCTACTAATCCTAATGTACCAACTGGTTCTCCAGAAGGGATAGGATATTATATTGCTACAATTTTTTCAGTTTCTTTACTTTTTCTATCTTTATTTTTAGGGTGGCTTTGGAAAAGAGTTGAATTTATTAAGATCTTTTTGTTTTTTTTGGTTCCGTTTTTACTAATCTTTAGTAATTTTGGTACTCAACCTCATGGAATAGCTACTGCTTTCTGGCAGTCTTTAGGCTATTGGTTAGCACAACAAGAAGTTTCAAGAGGCAGTCAGCCTTGGTATTACTATTTCTTTATGACGTCAATTTATGAATTTTTACCTCTATTTTTTTCAACATGTTTTGTGATTTACGGTTTATTTAAATCTTCCTTAAAATCACTAATTGTTTTTTTGTTAGGAATATTATCATTTACTTTAGTTTTTATTTTGAATTCTATTGAAACTTCTTTACCTATTTCAATAATTATTACAATATTAAAATTATTAGGTTTCTTACTTTTTTTATATTTTCCATTCACACTAAAATTTAATAATTTTATTAAATTTATATTTTTTTTATTCTTTGCTAGTTTTATTGCTTATACGACTGCAGGGGAAAAAATGCCATGGCTAGAAGTTCATATTGCTATACCAACTATATTTTTGGCTTCAATTTTTATTTCTAAATTATTTTTTACTAGTCATAAAAAAAATATTGAATTCAAATATAAATTATATTTATTTTTATTACCTTTAATCACTTATTGGGTTTTTTGGAATATATTACTGAATGAAACGGGAGATCAAACTTACGAATTTTTTCGAATTTGGATGATTTTATTAATACTTGGATTTTACTTTTTGGGGACATATTATGTCCTAAGAAAGGTAAAATTCTCAATAAAATTTATATTATTAGGAATTTTTGTATTATTAATACCATTTTATATTAGATCTACAACACAATCTTCGTTTATTAATAATGATATTCCTGTAGAACCTATTATTTATACTCAAACTGCTCCGCATTTACATAAACTAGTTGATGAAATCGAGGAAATTTCTGATATAAATAATTTAGGATATAAAATGCCTATTACTATTGATTCTAGAGATGGTTTTTCTTGGCCATGGCAATGGTATTTACGTAAATTTAAGTTTGTTACTTATAAAGATCATACTAATTTAGATAATGTAAATATACCTAAAGATACTAAAGTGATAGTTATAAATACTCATAATAGGATTGATTTTTTAGAGCATAAACCAAGTAATTTCGATAATGGTAGAGAATTTATTCATAGATGGTGGTTCCCTGAAGAGATTTATAGAGATAAAAAATTTAATGACTTATTGAATATTTTTATCAATAAGGATAGTTTGAATAAAGTATTTGATTATTATTTACATCGTAAAATAGATAAAGATTTAGGAACTATTAACGCATTTGTATTTTTTTCCAAAGACTTAAAAAAGTAGGAAAATAATATAAGATTATTTATAGAATTTATATGTGGAAAAATTACTATTTTTGGGTAGGAATATTATTCTCAGTTATTTTTATAACTAGTATTCTTTTTACCTTTGCAGGGATAAAAGAAATATTTAGAACTATTTCAGAAGTAAATATACTATTTCTTGTTTTAGCTTCATTAGTTTATTTATTTTCTTTATGGTTTAGAGCAGAGAGATGGAAGATATTGATTTTGCCACTAATAGGGAAGAATAAACGTAATATACTATCTGTTGTCACTGTAGGTTATATGGCTAATAATATATTGCCTATTAGAATTGGAGAATTTATCAGGTCATTTTATTTAAGTGTTAGGGAAGAAATTTCTGTTCCTGCTACATTTGGGACAATCGTTATTGAACGTTTGGCAGATATTCTTATTCTTTGTTTACTTTTGTTTTTATCTGGACTATTTTCTTTTATTTGGTCTAAAGAAATTTTTCTAATGATAGAATCTTCTGTTTCTTTAGACGGACTGGTATTATTTTCCCTAACATTTTTTCCTTTTATGATTTTTATATTAATTTTCTTTTTATCTTTATATAAGCAAAAATTCATTGAAAATATAATTTCGTTATTCACATTTTTCTTGCCTAAACGTATTCAAAAAGTTTTCCTAGATATATATAAAAAATTTATTAAAGGAATTTTTGTTGTATCAAACCCTATAATCATTCTTAAAGTAATTTTATTTTCATTCCCTGTTTGGATATGTGAAATTATTGTTGCTTATATTATTGCTGAAGCTTTTGATTTGATTTCATATCTAAATTCATTCGAAGAATTAGTTATTGCTATGATTTCATTTACAGTTATTTCTAATTTAGCTGGAATTATTCCATCTACTTCTGGTGGTTGGGGACCTTATGATTTTTTTGGGGCTTTAACATTACATTCATTTGGATTTGATCCAGTGATTTCAGCAAGTTTTACTATTACAGTTCATATTGTTTTATGGATTCCACCAACTATTATAGGAATCATAATTCTATGGTTTGATAAAACTTCTATATTTGAATTGATTAGCAAATCAAAAAAATTTTCAAATATCATACGATAATGAAGGAAAATAAATGAAAATAGCAGTTATTGGTGCAGGTGCAGCAGGTTTATCTGCTGCTTATGATTTAGTCAACAATGGATATTCAGTTGATATTTTTGAGGCCTCATATTTTATCGGCGGTCAAGCATCTACAATTAATGTTGGAGGTGCCCCTTTAGAACGTGGATATCATCACCTTTTTACTAGTGACAACTCAATAATAGAATTAATGGACGAACTTAATTTATTAAATTATTTAAACTGGTATAAATCTTCAGTTGGAACTTATTCAAATGGAAAAGTATACAAAACTACTACTCCTATTGACCTATTAACTCTTTCTCTACTTCCAATTATAGAAAGAATACGTTTAGGTCTTTTTACATTATCTATAAAACGTTTAAAAAATTGGAAAGAATTAGAAAACGAAACAGCTGATAAATGGCTAAAGGAAAATTTAGGGGGCGAAGCTTACAATAAATTATGGAGACCACTTTTAAGGAGTAAATTTGGAAAATATTATGATCAAATAGGGATGCCTTGGTTTTGGTCTAAAATTCAAACTAGATTTGCGTCAAGAAAATTATTTAAAGGAGAGGTTTTAGGTTATCCCACAGGTAGTTTTGATATTGTTTTTGATAAATTATCTGATCATATACATTCAAAGAAAGGTAAAATTTATTTAGAAAATCGCGTTTCTAAAATTACTCTAAATTCTGACAATAAATTTTCTTTGAACATTATCACTAAAGATGGTGAATCTACAAGCTTAAAGTATGATTATGTTCTTGCTACTGTTCCTTCTTTCGAATTCACTAAACTAATTAATCTAACTCCGTCATATAAAAAATCTCTTGATTCAGTAAAATATTTGGCTGCTGTGGTTTTAATATTGGAGATGAAACACAAATTAACAGATTTCTATTGGCTAAACATTGCTGATAATAATGTACCGTTTCTAGGTTTGATAGAGCATACTAACCTTATTAGTAAAGATTTATATGATGGTAATAATGTTATATATATCACCAATTACTTGGATAGGGATGATTATATATATAGTCTAAATAAGAATGACCTTTTTGATTATTATTTACCACATATCAAAATGATTAATAATCTTTTTGATAAATCTTGGGTTTTGAATAGTCACTATAATTCTTTAAGTGCAGCTCAACCAATTATTACGACTGATTATTCTTCACAAATGCCTTCACATAATACTCCATTTGATAGATTATATTTAGCTAATACAACACAAATATATCCTGAAGATAGAGGCACAAATTATAGTATTAAGATGGGTAGGGAAGTAGCGCAAAAGATTATAGAAGATATATCTTTAAATAAGCCTAGAATAAAAAATGTATAGATTTGTAGGAATTATTAAATGAAACTTTTAGAAAATAAAACTTCGATAATTACTGGTGCTGGATCAGGTATTGGAATGGAAACAGTTAAATTATTTGCTGAATCTGGATCTAATATAATACTCGCAGGAAGAAGATTAGCTCCTCTTGAAAAAATACGTTCTGAAATTAAAAAATATAATGTAACTTCTGAAGCTTACTCAGTTGATATTGAAAACGGAAATGAAGCTGCTAAATTTGGTTCTTATGTCTTAGAAAAATATGGAAAAGTTGATATTTTAGTTAATAATGCTGGGCATTCTTCAAAAGTAAGATCAATTAGATATGTTGATTCCAATGAATGGAGAAGCGTATTTGATGTAAATGTTGAAGGTCTTTATAGATTAACTCAATCTCTTCTCGAATCTATGATAGAAAATGGAGAAGGTACTATAATAACTATTTCTTCGGTAGCTGCTAAGAAACCAGGTCTAATGGGTGGGGCTCCTTATAGCTCAGCTAAAGCTGCTTCTGCAAATTTAATGGGGCATATTAATGCAGAATTAAATAATCTAGGTATTAGAGCTTGTACAATTTTCCCCGCTGAGGTTGATACACCTATATTGGATAAAAGACCACTACCCCCCGATGAAGTAGCCAGAGCTAAGATGATGTTACCTATAGATATAGCCAAAGCCATTTTATTGTGTGCATCCATGCCACAACGTACTTTAGTGCAAGATATTATAATGAAGCCTACTTTTGATAGAGATATGACAGTAGATTTTGAGGTAGCACGTAATCTAGGGAAACCAACAAACGCATAAGAATTTGGAGTCTTTTTTTAAGTTAATTTATTATTTTCTTACTATTTTTTTCTTACCATTTTCTCTTATGACTTTGAATAATTGTGACTCAAAACCACCCCAATGATCTCCACCTGTTTCGTTACTTGATTCAATTTTAGTTCCCTTCATATTTAGTACTTCAGGTAATAATTTAGTCCCAATTCCAGGTATGTCTGGTGCTAATAAATATCCATCTTCTACCTTAGGGATAGGGTCGACATATTTCTTGTACCATCCTTCTGTTCCATAAAATGCTCTGCATGTTTCCATAATGAATGCATTAGGTGCATTCATACTAATATGAGCACAAGCAAAGATATTAACTGGACCAGTCATATCATGAGGAGCAATAGGTCTTTGCTCAGTTTCAGCTAATACAGAAATCTTTTTGGTTTCCGTAATTCCCCCTGTCCAAATTAAATCGGGCATTACTATTTCCGCTGCACCAGATTTTAGATAATCTCTAAATTGAAATTTTGAAATTAAACGTTCTGAGACACATACTGGAGCATCTATTTCATTAGCTAAAATCAAGTGATTTTCTATATTAGTTGGTTGTATAAGTTCTTCTTGCCATAATGGTTTATATATATCCATTGCTTTTCCGATTCTTATAGCACTATTTAAATTCCACCTTCCATGACCATCATTAGCTATATCCATTTGATTTCCTACACTATTTCTAATATCTTCAATTGGAATTGTTAACAAATTTAAATCTTCATCAGAAATAGTATTTCCCCTATCTTGATCTGCGAAATGATCTGTGAAGGCCCATTTCATCGCTGTAATTCCCTCATCTAGAAGACTTTTAGATAATGTCCCTGCATCTGTAATAGCAAGAATAGAGTCAATATTTTTTCCATATTGACCAGCAGTATTATATGTTCTGATTTTTTCTCTACATTTTCCCCCCAATAAATTATATATTGGCTGTTTAGTACTTTGCCCAACAATATCCCAAAGGGCCATATCTATAGCAGAGATAGCTCTCATTTCTGCACCAGCATGACCAAAAGCATTAGCCATATCAAACATATTTTTCCAATGTTTTTCTATATTAAATGGATTTTTACCAATTAACATTGGGGAAAAAATTTCATGAATACAACCTGAGACTGCTTTCGGTCCAAAGAATGTTTCTCCTAAGCCAATAATACCGTTGTCTGTTTCAATTTGTACCCAGGTAATTTGAGGTATCTCTTCTATATTTATTGTAGTAATATTCTTAATTTTCATTTTTTTGACAATTTTTTAATTTGATAATTTTTCATAATTATTGATCATCTAGTAATTTTTTTAGATTAAATTTCATTATGTTTGTTAATATTGTTGCATATGGCTAACATTATCCTAAATTTTTGAAAAAAAATAACTCAAAAACAACAAATAATATGTCTATTCGAGAATTAGTGAAGGATGCAATTTCTTCTCAAGAACAGTCTACAGTTACTGTTTTATCTTCATTGCTTGCTATTGAAGATAAATTGCATTATATTCCTAAAGAAGCTATCGAAGAAACTGCAGAATTATGTAAAGTATCAATAAATGATGTTTGGAGTGTAGCTTCATTTTATACAAATTTTCGATTTACACCTCCCGGGGAAAAAATTTTAGATATTTGTTGGGGCCCTTCATGTCATTTACTTGGTAGTCAAGCAGTAATGCATACTGCTATTGAAAATCTTGAATTAAAAGAAGAAGGGGAATCTAAAGACAAAAAATTTACCTTAAGGTATAACACTTGCCTTGGTGCTTGTGCTCAAGGTCCATGTATTGCTATAAATCATAAAGTTATAGGTTTTCAGAATCCTAAGAAGATAAAAAAAATTATAAGTGAATTGAGAGGGAAATAGATTTATATTGAGCTCTAATTATCAACAATTAAAGAGTAATGCCATAGAGAAATGGGATAATTTGCTTTCTTCTAAACCTTGGGTAAGAGTTGGTGGAGGTGTTTCAGGTCAAGCTGCTGGAGCAGAAGATATTTTCGATGAAATAAAAAATTCTGATCTGGTAGATCAATTAGACTTTAATGTATCATTAGTTGGCTCTTTAGGTTTAATGTATTTGGAACCAATAGTGGATATAACCACTCCTGATGGACTGAGAATTTTTTATTCTAATGTATCTTCAGAATCTATACTTCAAATAATAGAGAAACATTTAAATTCAGATACTCCTGTTTTTGATAAATCGGCTTTTGCTTATACTGGTGATTCACCAGCTGTGAAAAACATAAAATTACCAGAATTATACTCGCTAGATATTATGAAATTACAAAAAAGGCTTGTAACTAAAAATTTTGGTAATATAGACCCTTCGGATATAGATCAATATATCGCTAATGGTGGATATGAGGCTTTAGATAAGGCTGTGAATTTAAGTACTCCAGAAGAGATAGTTAATCAAGTTAAAAACTCAGGCTTACGGGGTAGGGGAGGTGCTGCTTTTCCCACAGGTGTTAAATGGAGTTTTTTAGCACCCGCTCAATCTGATTCTAAATATGTATTGTGTAACTGTGAAGAAGGAGATCCTGGTGCATTCAATGACAAAGGAATTTTAGAAAGTGATCCCAATACACTTATTGAAGGTTTGATAATCAATGGATATGCAACAAATTCTACTAAAGGATATGTTTTTATTAGACATGGCCATGAGCATCCTATAAATGCTACTAAATCTGCTATTTCTCAAGCTTATGAACGAGGTTTATTAGGTAAAAATATTTTAGGATCTGAATTTTCCTTTGATATGGAAGTAGCTTTTACAGGGGATTCTTATGTAGCAGGAGAAGAAACAGCTTTGATGGAAGCTATAGAGGGAAAAAGATCTACACCGAGATTTAAACCACCTTTTCCAGCAGCATCAGGACTATGGAAAAAACCTACCAACATCAACAATGTTAAAACTTTATCTTATGTCCCTAGTATTATAAGTAATGGTTCTGATTGGTTTAAGAATGTAGGTACAGAATCTACTTCTGGAACAGCTTTAGTCTGTTTATCTGGACATATAAATAGACCTGGGTTATATGAAGTTGAGATGGGAATGACTATAAATGATGTAATTTATAAAATTGGTGGAGGAGGATTGGATAATCAAAATATAAAAGTTTTACAGGCAGGCGGTCCTCTGAATGGATTATTGGGACAACCAGCTTTTGAAACACGTATTGATTTTGATGAAATGACTAAGGCGGGTGCATCTATTGGATCTGGAGGAATAATAGTAGGTAATGATAAAACAGATATTGTAGATTTATTAAGAAATTTGATTGCTTTTAACCAATTTGAATCCTGTGGAAAATGTTTCCCATGTCGACTTGGCAATACCCATATGTTAGAAATATTAGATAGAATGTGTGAAAAAAAGGCTGAACCAAAAGATTTACAGTTAATTGAAAAAATTGGTAATAGTATGAAAGTAGGATCTTTATGTGGACATGGACAATTAGGATATACTCCTATCTCGTCTGCTATGAGATATTTTAGAGAAGATATTGATGATTGTTTAGATGGTAATTATGAACTATCTGGACCATATAAAGATGGGAAAATGCTCAGGCCAACAAGAACTAGACCAGATTAGAATAATATGAAAGACACCACTACATTTTCAATTGATGGCAAAGAAATTTTTGCTAAACCCGATCAAACAATACTTCAAGCTGCTTTGGATCAAGGAATTTATATACCATATTTATGTTATTTCCCAAAGATGAAACCTTATGGAGCTTGTAGAGCTTGTGTTGTAGAAGTTGAAGATTCTAATGGACGTAAAATGACAGTTGCTTCCTGTACTACCCCAGTCTCAAAAGATGCAAAGGTAATTACTAATAATAAAGAAGTATCTGATTTGCGAAAAAATGTTATTGAATTACTTATGACAGAGCATCCACATGGATGCTTAACATGTCATAGGATTGAATTATGTGGTCCTCAAGATATTTGTCAAAGGCATGTTTCTGTCACAGATAGATGTACTATTTGTCCAAAATATGAAAGATGTGAACTTAAAGATACTGTTAGATCAGTTGAACTTGATTTACGAACACCCTTAAACTACCATCGAAGAAATCTACCTATACATACAGATGATCCTTTTTATGATAGAGATTATAATCTTTGTATTGTTTGTGCTAGATGTGTGAGGGTTTGCGATGAAGTAAGATTTGATTCAGCCTTAACACTTACATCTAGATCTGGTGTTGCATTAGTTGGAACTTCCCATGGAACTTCTTTATTAGAATCAGGTTGTGAATTTTGTGGGGCATGTATAGATGTTTGTCCAACTGGAGCATTGGTAGAAAGGGATTATAAATGGGAAAAAGCTGTTAAGAGTATTAATACAACTTGTTCTAATTGTTCTGTAGGGTGTCAAATGATTGGTGAAATTAATAAATTTGGCAAAATTATAAGGTTTAAAGGTGATATTGAAGGTGCCCCAAATAATGGACAAGCTTGTTATAAAGGAAAGTTTGGGTATGATTACACTAATAATCAACAAAGATTAAAAAAAGCATATATTCGAGAAGATGGAATTATAAAAAAGCTTGATTTAAAAAACTCGATTAATCAAGTATATAAAACGTTAGATAATTTTAATAATGACCAAGTAGCTATTGTTACTTCATCCCGTAACACTAATGAAGATCTATATGTTTCTTATAAATTTGCTACAGAAATGAATTATAAAAAATATTCAACAAATTTTGATGATCTAGATAAAAATTTCACTACTTCTCTCAAAAAACTTTTCAATAGAGAATTTAGTACTAAACCTATATGGAATATTGAAAAATCTAAATGTATTGTTATAGTAAATTCCAATACTACAGAAAATCAAAATGTACTTGCGGCTGTTGTAAAAAAATCCTCTAGAGAAGGGACTAAATTAATAGTTATAGATTCCCGCGAAACTGAATTGACAAGATATGCAGATATTTGGTTAAGACCATTACCTTCTACATCATCTACTACACTGGTAGGAATTTCTAGATCTATAATAGATCAAACACTAGAGCATAAGGATAAAGTATCATCTATATCTAATTTTGATCTTTTTCGTAATAATATTTATAATTTCGACCTCTCAAGAATATCTACTTTTACTGGTATTTCAGAAAAAGAAATTTCTCAAGCAGCAAAAATAATTGGCGAATCTTCATCTACATCATTTGTAGTAGGTAACGACCCTTTTTCTGAACTAAGTGATATAAATCTAATTGATTCTGTCTATAACATTATGCTTTTGACTGGTAATTTAGACAATGATGATTCTGGTTTTTATCCTGTTTTTGAAGCTGCAAATTCAGTAAGTAACAGAATAATAAAATCTTACTTTGGAGATGAAGAAAACTTAGATATTATTCATCAAATAAATGATGGAAAAATCAAATCAATGATTCTACTCATTGACGGTTTCAACATGCAATATAAACATTCAAAAAAATTTATTGAATCTTTAAAGAAATTAGATTTTCTTGTTGTAGTTTCTCTTTTTGACAATGAAGTAACTAAATTGGCAAATATAGTTATACCCTCAACATCTTACATAGAGAAGGAAGAGACGTCTGTAAATCTCGAGGGTAGAATTCTTAGATACCTTAAAGGTGTTGATGCAAAAAAAGATCAAGTTCATTGTTGGAATTTCTTTTCTGAATTAGCTAAGCTTTCAAATTTAAAAAATTATAATTATTCCAATGCTAAAAATATTCTTAATGAGATATCGGAGAATGTTTCAGAATTTCAAGGTGTAAATTTTAGTAAAATTTCCAAACATACTGGAAGATTAATCAAATCTGAACTACCTGATGAAAGAAATTTTGAAATTATTAAGGATTTTACTTCTGAAAAAAATGTTGCAGGTCAGATTTTTTCAGTTCCCGGAAGAATTCTATATGATAAATCGGAAAGTATTTCTATAAAAACTATTTCAGGTATGAATATCATAGATAGAAAATCAACCATTGAAATTGCTGATTCATTAGCTTCTGAAAATAATATAAATGATGGAGATATGATTACTTTGATTGATGATTCAGGAACTCATATAATGGAGGGATTTGCTCATATTAATGGGATAAATCAAAATTTAATTTCTAACACTTCAATTTTTGCAGAAATGATATCGGAAATAAGAGATATTGAAAATCCTGATTGGGTATCATTTATACCAGCATTAGAGATACAAACAACAAAAATATTAAAAAAATAAGTCTAAATAGAGGTAAATTATTATGGCTAAACCTATAGAAGTAAGTGATGGTGATTTTGATGCACAAGTTATATCATCAGAAATACCCGTATTAGTTGACTTTTGGGCAGAATGGTGTGGTCCATGTAAAATGATTGCCCCAATAATTGATGAATTAGCCGATCAATATGAGGGCGATGTTAAATTCACTAAATTGAATGTAGATTTAAATCCTGAAATATCAGCTAAATTTGGTATTAGAAGCATACCTACTATTTTGATGTTTAAAGATGGTTCTCCTGTAGATCAAATAGTAGGTTCTCAACCAAAATCTAATATAGAGAGTAGAATAAAAGAAATTTTATAACCTTTGGGAGTGGGTGGGTTCCGGTGAACTTCGCAGACTTCAAATCTGTTGGCATTCGTTTTTCAACGAGTGCGGAGGGTTCGACTCCCTTGCACTCCCGCCATTATTTATATATTAAAATTTTTTTCAGCAATTTTGGTTATATATTCACCTATAACTAATGATGATGTAGCTCCTGGAGAAGGTGCATTTAGCACATGTATTGAATCCTTTTTATTGACAATATGGAAATCATCAATCAACTTTCCATTTGAATCAACGGCTTGAGCCCTTACACCAGAACCTGACCCATCTAAATCTTCAGATATTAGTTCAGGGACTAATTTCTGAAGACTATTTAGAAATACACTCTTTCTTAAAGATCTATTCCATTCCCATAATCCAGTCTTCCAACTTTTTAAAGCCATTTTCCAAAAGCCTGAGTAAAATAAAGAACTTGCCATATCATGGAAAGAAAAGTCTGATTTTTTATATCCTTCTCTTTTCATAGCTAATACTGCATTTGGACCAGCTTCTACCCAACCTTTCATAGTTTGAGTTAAGTGAACACCTAAAAATGGAAAAGCTGGATCTGGAGTAGGATATATTAGTCCTTTGACTAAATATTCCCTATCTTTCTTTAATGTGTAATATTCACCTCTAAATGGGATTATTTTTACATTAGGTTCATCTCCCATTAATTTTGCTATTCTATCAGAATGTAATCCAGCACAATTAATTACTTTTTTCGTCTCTATATCTATATTATTTGTTTCTAGTAAAGTAAGATTATTTTTTCTTTTAGAACCTATTAATTTTGTGTTAAGTATTATATCTCCACCTTTGGAAAGAATCTTATCAGCATACACTTTTGATACTTTTCTATAATCTACTATTGCTGTATGGGGAGCATAAAGTGCTTTCTCAGAATTTACATGTGGCTCTATATCTTTTATTTCTTCTTTATCGACTAACCTTAATCCTTTAACTTTATTAGCTGTTCCTCTTTCGTATAGATCATCTAAACGTATTTTATCTTCTTCATTAATAGCTACTATTAATTTCCCACAAGCCCAAGTAGGTATTTCATTTTCTTCACAAAATGTAGACATTGATGTTCTGCCTTCAACGCAAAATTTCGCTTTAAATGATCCTGGTTTATAATATATACCAGAGTGAACAACACCTGAATTATGACCTGATTGTTGTGTTGATACTTCTGAATCTTTATCTATTATTGCTATTTTTATTTTCGGATGCTTTTCTAATAGCTTCATACCAGTAGCTAAACCGATTATTCCGGCGCCAATAATTACAATATCATAAGGGTTTTTCATAGTGTTCTTTCTCTAGATAGTGATTTTTATTTATAATTCAACCCCATGTTAATAGCCCTACATGCTTGCTCAGTTGCAATTTCAATTAATCTTTTTGAATTTGAAACTGCATCATTCATTGACATAGGTCGATTTACCAAACTGAACATAGAGTCAATTCCATGATTATGAATTTCATCAAATCCTGCCCCTAATGAACCTGCAATACCTAATACTGGAATTCCAAGAGATTTAGCTCTATGTGCAACTGATATAGGTGCTTTATTAAAAATAGTTGATCTGTCAAATTGCCCCTCTCCAACTATTACTAGATTAGAATCTTTTATTTCAGAATCTATATCGAGTAAATCTAAGACTATATCGGCACCAAGTCTAAGTTTAGCTCCAAAAAATGCCATGAATGCTGCTCCTAATCCACCTGAAGCTCCAGAACCAGGGTAGTCAATAATATCTACGCCTAGATCTTTTTTTATAATATTAGCGTAATTCATTAATGCTTTATCTAGTTTAGATACCATTTCAGGAGTGGCGCCTTTTTGTGGTCCAAATATTACACTTGCGCCTTTTGGGCCACATAATGGATTGCTTACATCACATGCAATAACTATTGAAGTTTTTTTGATTCTATTATCTAATTTACTGTGATCAATATGTTTTAGGTTGATTAATGCATCTCCCCCTTCTCCAATTTCTTTTTTATTAGAATCATAAAATTTAACTCCTAATTCACTTAACATCCCGGTACCTCCATCATTTGTTGCAGATCCTCCGACTCCAATTATAATTTCTTTATAACCTTTATCTAAAGCTGCATTAATTAATTTACCTGCACCTCTTGAGGATGTTATTAGAGGATTTCTTTCTCCTTCAGAGAGTAATTCTAATCCGGATGATTTTGCTATTTCTATTACTGCTATTTTTTTTGAATCGATTCCACCCCATTCAGCAACAATTTTTCGACCTAGAGGGTCAGTAACATTACTTTTGTAGATTTTACCGTTTGATTGTCCAATTATGGTTTCCATAGTCCCGTCTCCACCATCTGCTACAGGTAATAAAGTAGTTTCAATGTTTGGCCAGACTTTTTTTACGCCTATTTCCATTGATTTAGCTACATCTATAGCTCTTAAACTTTCCTTAAAACCATCAGGAGCTATCAATATTTTTTTTAACTCAGACATTAGGACAGGCTATCTTTAATATATTTGTGTTCTTTATCAATTATCTCATTAATCTTTTTTGCAGTTTCTACGAGTTTATTCTCGTAGTTAATAACCGAGTATTTAAAATCAATTGCCTTATCTATTTCTTCTTTTGCCTTTTTTAATCTCAAATTCATATCACTAGGATCATTTACTCCTCTTATAATTAAATGCTGTTTCAAAATATTAATATTTGGAGGAAGTATAAATATTTGTAAAGAATCTTCATAAATTTGTCTGATTCTTTCAGCACCTTGAACATCAACTCTTATAATTACATCTTTTCCTTCTTCTAATGCTATTTCTACTTGTTTTTTTTCTACACCATAATAGTTTCCATAGACTTTAGCCCATTCAAGAAATTTTCCATCATTTATTCTTTTATTGAATTTTTCTACTGAAATA
Source organism: uncultured Dehalococcoidales bacterium (assembly GCA_964491775.1). Taxonomy (GTDB): domain Bacteria; phylum Chloroflexota; class Dehalococcoidia; order Lucifugimonadales; family Lucifugimonadaceae. The sequence continues at coordinate 24,451 of CAZBHC010000034.1, forward strand.
AAAAAGTGATTTATACCTTCTTTTTCATCTTTTCTGATTTTTCTAGTAGTAGTAGTGATAACAAAATGATAATTACTGTCATATGTTTTTAATAAATCAATCAATACATCTTTTCCTACTGCAGATGGTCCTGATATTACTATAAGTAAAGGTTTGTTTAGTCTCATAAAGAATTATATTTTAGATATGTGATTCCAGAAATTTGGGTAAGATATTTCAACAGATTTACTATCTATTACCGTTATAGGACTTTCCGAAAACAATCCTGCGATTCCGATGCTCATAGCAATTCTGTGATCTCCTAGACTATGAAATTCTCCTCCTAATATTCTACCTGTACCTTCTATTATCATTCCATCATCCGTAGCTTCACAATTTACTCCTGCATGCTTTAACCAGTTGGTAGTAGCTTCAATTCTGTTGCTTTCCTTAAATTTCAATTCTCCAGCATCCTTAATTACTGTTGTCCCTTCTGCCATAGCAGCTGCGACAGCTATAATTGGTATTTCATCAATAAGTAATGGAATTATTTCACCTTCAATTATAGTACTATGTAGGTCAGAGCTTTTGACATATATATCTGCAACATCTTCACCTGAAATTTTTTTTAAGTTACTAATTTCTATCTTTCCTCCCATTGATCTTAAAACTTTTAATATTCCCGACCTAGTTCTATTAATTCCTATATCCTTGAGTAAAATATTTGCATTAGGATGACATAATCCAGCTACTATCCAAAAAGCTGCACTGCTTATATCTCCAGGTACTTTGATATCAACCGGGTAAATTTTATCTGTTGGGATAATATTTAATTCTTTTTCTGAAACTTCAATCGAAGCGCCCATTGAAGTTAACATTAATTCAGTATGGTTTCTTGATATTTCTGGTTGATATATCACACTTTTTCCTTCCGCACGAATTCCGGCAAGTAATAATGCAGATTTAAGTTGTGCTGAAGCTATTGGCATAGTATAAGTAATACCTTTAAGAAAGCCGCCATCAAAAATTATTGGTAATTTATTATTGTTTTCTTTGGAGTATATTTTTCCACCCATTTGAGTTAAAGGATTGATTATTCTTCCCATTGGTCGTTGTAATAAAGATTGATCACCAGTAATTTCAGATTTAAATTTTCTACCTACTAGCAATCCTGCAAAAAGTCTCGTAGTAGTTCCACTATTTCCTGCATCTAAAATTTTTTTAGGTTGTTTGAATCCACCTAATCCTACACCATGCACTATACTTTCTAATGAAGATCCATCATGACTTATTTTAGTTTCAATTTTACAACCTAATTGTTGAGCTATATTTATAGTAGAAATACAATCTTCTCCAGAAACTAGACCTTCAACTCTAGCTTTACCATTAGATATAGAATTCAAGATTATAGATCTATGTGAGATAGATTTATCACCAGGGATATTCAATTTTAGATTTATTTTAGGAACAGGTTTTATCGAAAAAGTTTCAAAATTATTCATTTATTAGATTTTTTATCGTTACCCTTTTTTTTGTCATTTCCACTAAGTACACTAGCAAATCTACTACCAAAAAATAATGACATCATTCCTTCACTTGAAGAAGGAATATTAGGTCTCTGTTCATCTGTTTTTCTTCTATTTGCAAGTCCAGCATCCAATCTAATTCTTTCTTCCCAAGAGTTATTAACGAGATCCAATAGGTTATTATCTGAAAGATTAATATTTTCTAATTCTTTTTTTAATAAATCTAAATGTTGAATGCTCCTTTGAATCCAATCAATCAATATTTCATTCGTTGTTTCTATGGATCCATAAGAAATATCTGGTAAATTTTTGGAAGGTGAAGTTACGTTATTAAATTCCTTTCCCGCAAATTGGCTCATCTCATGCCAAGAAGGAGATTCTGAAACTATATTCATTAACGTCGTAGAAAAAATAAACGGCAGTACTGATGTAGCTACAGTGTATGAATCATGTTCTAATGGATCTATAAAAAAAGGTTTAGCACCTAAGTCTTGTATAAAATTTACAATTTTATTTACTTTATTTTCTGGTGTGTTTTTTGCTGGTAATAATGCCCATTTTGAATCAGAGAAAATATATCCAGATGGATCTATGTTATTACCTTCTAGCCCTCCCACAAGGGGGTTACCACCTATAAATTTTTTTGGTATATACTCATCTGCCCATTGTAGTATCTTTCTTTTTGTTACTGATGTATCAGTGACGACACTATTTTCTGATAGATTTCCTGATATTACAGAAAAAATTTCTTTAACTGAATTAGGTGGAGTTGCAATTACGACTATCTCGGAATTCTTAACTGAATTCGGTAAATTCCAGGGAGTTTCATCTGCTAGACCAGATTTTTTTGTCTTTCTTTGGACATCTTGATTACTATCATATCCAATTATTTTGATGTTATTAGAATATTTTGTTCTTAACCCTAAGGCTATAGAAGTGCCTATATATCCTAATCCTATGATAGTTATTTGTTTAATTTTCATTTTAGTATTATCTATATAATTTAAAGACTTTGTTCACCAGAATCTCTTTCTTTTTTTAAAAAATCTTCTAATTCTTTTACTAGTTGTGCTGGTTCTGGGTTTGTTCTATTAAGCCAATTAGTATGTTCTTCAGAATCAAATCTTTCTTCTAATTTTTTTATATATATTTCTATATCTTTTTGATCTTCAAGTGCGTTTTCTAGATTAGCTCTGAATTCATCAGATTCTACTTCTAATTGTTCTAAATCTAGTTCAATATCTAAAAATTTTGTTAATTCCTTTAAAACAGTGAATGTTAGTGTTGGATTATGGGCAATTTGTAGATAATGTGGAGCATGGCCCCATATAGAGATTGTCTCGATATCGTTTTCGTCAAATTTTTGTCCAAGAACAGATGTTAATCCACATGGGCCTTCATATGAGGGTGGAGTATATAACATACTGTTTATATTTTTTTTATAGTCCTCTTTTTTTAATGTATTTTTATATTCTTCAGAGTATAAATTATAGATATCATTAGCTGTTGTAGTACAAGAAATTTTAGGTTTTCTTGTGTGTGGTACTGAATCTAGCAGTGCACCTAAAGTAACAAATATTTCTGTGTTTACAGTTTTAGCTATATCGAATATTTCTCTTGAATATGTTTGCCATTTATAATTTGGTTCAACACCAAGAAATAAAACAATATCTCTAGAGTTTTTATCTGTATTAATATAGTAAAAATTATTTGAGGGCCATTTAATTTCTCTCTTTCCGTTATTTCTATTTTTCACTGTCGGACGATTCTGAGAGAAGTCATAAAATTCTTCAGGTTCAATTGAGTAAAATTTTTTGGCAGAAGCTTGTGAAATTATTTCTCTTATAGCTCTAGTCGCTATTTTCGTTGCATCGGACCAACCTAACCAAGCTCCAACGAATATAGTTTTTTCTAAATCGGGTATTTGGTTGTTTGGTTTTTTTTTCAAGGTATTATTTGAATTTATTTTTTACTAGTATAAGTTTATCATTTTGAAATCTCAAATTTTTATTCTTAATAGCTAATTGTGTATTTAATAAAATTTTATGTAATATATCTATTAAAATGATACAAATTATTTCTAACATTAATTACTGTGGTCTATGTATTATTATTAATTAAAAGTTTTTGGGGGCCTTTTATATTTTCTGATATTTTATTATTTGTAAGTTTCGTGATATGTTTCTATACTTTCATAGTATCTATATCTAACTTTTTTTATTTGAGACAAATAAAAACAAATTCAATTTCTTTTGAAGAACCTAAAATTTCAATATTAATTCCCTGTAGAAATGAAGAAGATAATGTTGAAAATGTTATAAATTCAATGGTCAATCAAACTTATGAAAATATTGAAGTAATTTTATTAGATGATTCTTCTACTGATAACACTGCAGAAATTATTTCAAAATTATCAAAAAAGTTTTCAAAAGTAAGATATGTAACTGGGTTGGAACTTGAAAAAGGTTGGATTGGAAAAAATTGGGCTTGTCATCAACTTACAAAAATCGCAAATGGAGAATATTTTCTTTTTTGTGATGCTGATGTCGTTTATGATAAAGATTTAGTTAGAGATTCAATTGCTAATTTAAAAAATAATAATTATAAATTTTTAACATTATTTCCAGGAAGAAAATCAAATTCTCTGACTGATAAGTTTATTTGGTCTTTTGCTGGATGGGCTATTAATGCTTGGTTACCTTTTACTATAACATTTAAGACGAATATTTCTTTATTAGCAGCTGGATTTGGTCAATTTTTGCTAATCGATAAAGAAACATACTTCAAAATAGGTGGACATAAATCTTTTAAAAATACTCAATTGGATGATTTCGAGTTATCTAGACTTGTTCAAAAATCTGGAGATAAATGGTCTGTAGCTATAGCTTCAAACAGAGTTATTACTAAAGGTTATGGTAGTTTTACTGAATCAATTAATGGTCACGGAAGAAGCATAATGCCTGTTTTTCATAATAATGGAATAATAATGTTTTTATTCTGGTGTATTATCTCAAATACTATTTTTTTTCCTATCTTTTTATCTATTAATTCGATAGTTAATTCAGATTATTCAAACCTAAATACTTATTTATCTTTTTGTAATTTATTTTTTATCATTATTTCTTGGATACTGACTTCTTTTAAAACTAAGGTGAATATTGTTCCATGTTTGATTTATCCTTTCACTACTTTTTTAATTTTATTTGTAGCTATACATTCTTTATATAGAACAAAAAAACGTATAATCTTTTGGAAAGACAGACTTATAAGTTAAGTAGGATATGCAAAGGAAAGATACTATTCCAAATATAGGGAAAGAACCATTTACTCATTTAGCTTTACATGGTTGGGGATCTGATCATAGAACTTTTGATCCAATTTCTTCTTTTGTTCCTTCTAAATTTTCTGTTTTATGTCCTGATTTACCAGGATACGGTTCTACTCAATCACCAAAAGAATGGACACTTGACTGTGTTACAGCAGAAACTGTCTCAATGATTAAAACTGAAAGAATACAAGAACCAATTGTTATTATAGGTAATTGTTTAGGTGCAGTCCTGGGACTTGAAATGGTTGTTAAGAATATGATTAAGGCCAAAAAGATAATAATAATCGATCCTGTTATATTTTTTCCTATGTACTTAAAAATATTTTTATTAGGTAAATTAGGTAAGACAGCTTATCTAGGAACTTTAGATACTAAGATTGGTAGATTTTTATCTAATCTTGCTGTTTCTAGAAATAAATCAAGCGATATTGACTATACTGAATCTTTCAAAGATGTTAATCATGATTCTGCATATAAATATCTTAATATGATGGCCAAAATTCCTGACCCTTCTCGTTATAAAGAAGTTAATATTGATGTTGATATCATATATGGTCAAAAAACATTAGGTGCAGTTAGAAAATCTTCCAAAGCACTTAGAGAAATTTGGAATCATGCTAATGAAATTCAAGTACCTAATGCCGGACATTTACCACTAGCTGAACAATCAGAGGTAATGGCTAACTTGATTTTTGATACATGATTATGTACCAATTTTAAAGGTATTTTCTATTGAATTAAGAGTTTCTATTGCAGATAGTATCGCTAGATAACTAGTTCTTTTATTACTTGGATGCGGTAAGTTTTCTAATTTGAAATAAAAATTTCCCGCTGAACTTTCTATTGAAATTTCATGTGTATTTTTGCTTGTATCTGGATCTGCTAGGATTATGACTTTAGTCTTATCTGGCCCTAAACCGGCCAAGCTTATTGTAGCTGAAATATTTATATTAGATGGGAATAAATTTATAGCTTCAGTAGCTGTGCCATTAAAGATAATCTTAGGCTCAGTAAATTTCTTTTTTTCAAATTTTTTATACCCTGGAGCTCCTAGTAATGCTTCTGGTGATTTTGTGGTTTTTATTGATACTGAAGATAGATGATTTTTAACTGATTTTATGCAATCTATACCACCTATTGCTCCTGATGGAATATGCACTTTTACATTATTTAATTTGCATGATTTATAGATATCTTTTATTAAATTTTTATCTGTAAGCGCACCTGAACTCATTATCATCATAGATTTACCAGAGTTTAATATTTTCAGACAATTATCTGTCACGAATTTTGGAGATGCAGCCTCTACGATTAAATCAACTTTATTATCATTCAACACATCATATATATTATTTGTTTTCTGTATATTTTTAGGAAGAATTGTATTTAAATTCTCAAATCTAGATTTATCTTGGTCATAAACCCAACGTAATGTTGATGAAGATATTTCTTTATTTAAAACAAACTTTATGATCTCCATTCCCATAGAACCACATCCAATTACACCTACATTAAATTCATTTTTATTGCCAAATTTATTTCTTTCTTGCATACATAAAAGATTTTATAACATAATTTATCGTTTGGCATTTTCCTTTGTAGTTTAAATAGGGATATGGTAAAAAATGTATATTCTTAATAATAATATTTTAGGCTTTAATCATATTTAATATAGATAAAATAACAACTACCGATAGCGGCATTTCTAGTCTTCCTCTAAATCACAATGATTGGAAGAATTGGGTTAGTGCTTCTAGGACTAGAAACTATTCTATTGAAGATACGCTTTCAGATTGGTTAGATCTATATGGAGCTGAATTTGGATTTACTCCAGATAAATCATTACCTAACTATGATCCAAGATATGATTGGACTGAATTCATTTTTGAAAAAGGAAATTTATTTGAGGATCATTTTATAAATTACATAAAAGAATTTGCTCAGGTAATAAATATTGGAGATTTTAAAGTAGCTAGAGATTTAGATAAAGCAGTAGAAACAGTTGAAGCTATGAAAAACGGAACTGAAATAATAACTCAAGCTGTTCTAAGAAATCCAGAAAATCAAACTTATGGTTTAGCAGATTTACTAGTAAGGTTAGATGTTTTATTGGAATTAAATGATTTATTCCCTAATGTTTTTGAGGTAGAAAATTCTTCTAATATCGACATTAAAGATCCTAAAATGTTAAAAATGTACCGAGTTATAGATATTAAATTTTCTACTCTAAAACTGAAAGTTGGTAACTTTTTAGATTCTTCTCATAAATCACATATGGTTCAATTGGATATCTACAATAGGGCATTAGGAAGAGTACAGGGATTTATACCTAGATATGGTTACATTGCAGGAAGAAAATGGCAACAAGGAAAAAACAGGGGGAATAGTTCTATAGATTTATTAGGGGTGGTAGATATGGAAGGAGATATAAAAAAAGGACTTAAGCTAAGTAGTTTTACTAATAAATGTATAAATTGGCGTAATTCAGTTCAAACTGAAGGGCAAAATTGGAAAATTTTCCCAAAACCTAAATTTTTAGAATTATATCCAAACACAGGAATTTCGAATTCAGGTTGGGATAAAGCAAAATCTTTTATTTCTTGGAAACTTAATGATATGACTAGGGTTTCATTTATTTCTCCAACTAAAAGAAAAATTGCGCATGAATCAGGAATCACAACTCTAGATGATCCTAGATTATCTTCGGATATCTTACAAATTAATGGTAAATCAGGGAGATTGGTAGACAATATTATTAATGTAAATAAAAACAATAATAAAGATATTGTTTTTCCACCTAAAATAAAGTCTGGTGAAGAAATTTGGAGAGATAATTCTTGTATAGAATTCTTTGTTGATTTTGAAACAGTTTCTGATTTAGATGATAACTTTAAAACTTTTCCTATTACTGGTGGTGAGCAGTTAATCTTTCAAATAGGGTGTGGTTTTATTGAAAATTCCATTTGGAAATTTAAACAATTTACTACCAATATTTTGAATAATGAATCTGAACTAAATATTTTAGATGAATGGTTCAAATTTATGGATGAAAAATCATATAAAAATAACTATATTGTTTACCATTGGAGTGGTGCTGAGAAAGTTCATATTGAAACGGCATATGACAATGCTAGAAATAGACATTCAGATCGGGATTGGCCAACAATAGATTGGTTTGATCTATTAAAGAACATATTTGATGCTGAACCTGTTGTTATTAAGGGAGCATATGGTTTAGGTCTTAAGCAAATAGCAAAAGCTTTAAAAAAACATGGTTTAATTCAGACAACTTGGGATAATGGACCTACAGATGGAATGGGAGCTATGGTTGGAGCTTGGAGAGCAAATGGTTTAGCTCAAAATGAAGGTAGAAAATTACTTGATTACGATATTATGAAGTTAATAGGTAAATATAATGAAGTAGATTGTAAAGTGATGCAAGAAATCCTTTATTACATTAGAGAAAAACATTAATATTAAAATGCGAGATCGTAAATGATAATAAAAAATAAATTAATTAGTTTTACTTTAATTTTATTTTTTTCTTTTTTAATTTTTTTATCATGTGGAGATGAAGATAATAATGATGTTTTTGTAGATTTAGTTGACACTCCTGTTCCAGAATTTATTCCAACGTTTACACCTACGCCGACACCAAAACCGATTCCAACTTATACTGCTACAGTAATTCCTTCTCCAACATCAACTAAAACTCCTACTGTAAGACCTACATCTACACCTGAATCTACTTCAACAAGTACCCCTACTGTAACTAATACTCCAATGGTGGAAAATACTTCAACTCCTGAACCTGTATCTACTTCAACTCCGGCACCTACATATACTCCAACACCTTTACCTGTACCAACTGCTACTTCGACTGTTACTCCAACACCTTTACCAGTACCAACTGCTACTCCTATACCTACCTTTACTCCTACGCCTACACCTACACCTATTCCACCAATAATTTCTATTACTGCACCCGAATTATTCACTCTTATCCAGAATCAATTATTAGATTTCAATTCCAGTATCATTGTAAGTTCAAATATGCCTAAAGATATATTTTCTGCATCAATAAATTGGGGTGATGGTACTTCTGAAGAAAAAGTGGCAGTAGTGCAGGCAACTGGAGAAGTTATAGGTACTCATACCTATTCTAATACAGGTAGTTTTACTATCGAAATTACTATTAATTCTGATAGTGGGGCTACTTTAACAAGAGGTATTTTTGTTTATGTAAATCCTCCAGCACAATCTTCTTATTAAGCTTTATTTGGTGTATATATTTATTTTATATTGATAATAGTTGTATATATACCACACATATTATATATATATTTATAGATTTATTTATTTAAATTAATAATAATAAATAACGAGGATCACAAAAGTCTTTCCTAGAATCCCTACATGCTCCGGAAATATCGTGATCCTCTTTATTTTAACTTCACATTTTTTTATTTTTTTGATTATTATTATTGACATTTTTTTTAAATTGAAACAAAGTTTAATTAAATTCTTATTTAGATATAATTATCAATTTTGCTTTCTAAATAAATACTAAAGGAGTTAATATGCGAATAACAAAACTAGGTGGATATTTAGCCGTTATTGCTGCTATAGGATTGTTAATCAGTGAAATGTTTGATGGTCTTGTAAGTCCACAAGCCAGTGGACTAATTGGGATTTGGTCAAATGCTGCAATTACATTTGCCATGTTTGCTTTCTGTTATTACTTTATACAAGATGATAAAGATAATGGATTACTGTATTTAATTCCTATATTAGCACTAATGGGTTGGACAGCTAATGCTGTAGGGCAAGGAGTAGGTTTAGTTGAACATACAACGAACATAGAATCCGTTAACGCGCTAGCATCGATATCAGGTGCTGTTGGTTTTTCAGCTGGTTTCGGAGGTTTCCTCGCAAGTGCATTACTAGGATATTATATCTTTGGAAAATCACAATTTAATGCGAACATAATTTATAAAATAGTTACGGTTATATTTGTAATTGGAAGTATTGGTTTCGTAGCACTTGGAATTCTAATACCACTAACTACTGAAGGAAGAGAAGTTGCAACAATTGCAGGAGAAGCAGGAAAAAACATGCTTCCATTTGATGGGGGAATCCTAGCTATTATATGGATACCAGGAATCATATCGACTTTAGTTTGGACTATTTGGACAGGTTTAATATTTTTAAAAAAATAAATGTTTATTTAATAACCTAAATTGAAAGAAAGTTTAAATATGTCTTATCCTAATATTATTTTGATTAACTGTGATGATCTCGGTTATGGTGATTTAGGTTGTTATGGTTCAAAATTAAATAAAACTCCAACTATTGATAAATTAGCTCATGATGGAATTAAATTTACAAGCTTTTATATGGCTTCTCCTGTCTGTAGTCCATCAAGAGGTGCTATGCTTACTGGCTGTTATCCAACACGAATAGGATTTGGCTTATTTGATAATGAACATATAGTACTTTTTCCTGGGTCACCTACAGGTTTGAACCCTAATGAAATTACAATTGCTGATCAATTAAAACAATCTGGGTATGCTACTAAAATTGTTGGTAAATGGCATTGTGGAGATCAAAAAGAATTTTTACCGACTAATTATGGATTTGATAGTTATTATGGTATACCTTACAGCAATGATATGGGTAGACAAGTTTTACCTGATGATATCACTTGGCCTGATAGTACAGATGAACAAAAAGAAAGAAAAAAAAATTTTCCACCATTACCTCTTCTGAACGATGAAGAAATCATTCAAGAACAACCTGATCAATCTGCAATAACTGAAAGATATGTTGAAGAAAGTATTAAGTTCATAAGGGAAAATAATAATAAACCGTTTTTTTTATATTTAGCTCATATGTATGTTCATTTACCACTTTATGCGCCAGAAAGTTTTCTTAAGAAATCTAAAAATGGGAGATATGGTGCTGTAGTAGCTGGTATCGATTGGGCAACATCTGTAATTGTTAATGAACTAGAAAATCTTGGTATAGAAGAAGATACAATAATAATCTTTACAAGTGATAATGGTTCTAATACGAGAAATAATGGAAGTAATCGTCCGCTAAGAGATAGAAAAGGAACTACTTGGGAAGGGGGACAAAGAGTACCATGCATCATAAAATGGCCCAAAAATATCCCTTCAAACTCTTCTTCAGATGAACTAATATCATCTATAGATTTCTTAGCTACTATATCTGCAATTGTAGGTGTAGAAATCCCGGATGATAGAAAAATAGATAGCATAGATTTTTCTGATATTATTTATCGACCTGATTCAGAATCAAATAGAGATTATTTTTTTTATTATAAACAAAATAATCTTGAAGCAGTAAGAGACTCTAGATGGAAATTACATTATCAAAAAGATAAAAAGAGAATATATGAACTATATGATTTAGATAATGATATTTCTGAGAAATTTAACGTTTATGATCAACATCCGGATATAGTTGATAAATTACTTATACAAATTAACCGATGTATCAAAGATATAGGAAATGAATCTTCAAATATTAAAGGAGAAAATATTAGGCTACCAGGTAAAGTAGATAATCCTGTAACTTTAACCGAATATGATGTAAATCATCCTTATTTCACTCATATGTACGATTTATCAGATACAGGATAACTACATATTAATTAAATTTTTATAAACTCTTTATATAAGGTTTTAATATTTTATTATATTTGTAATAGGAAACAATATAATTTTCTATGCGAATAATTTATGGGTAGTATCTTGAAGAATTCTAAATCTGGAATAATTGATATTGGATCCAATACAATTAGACTTTGTTTATATACGAATAAAAAGAATGTTTTAAATAATTACTATACTCAAAAAGATTATTTTGGATTACAAAAATATATATACAATAATGTTGATCCAATAAAACCCATAATGAAAATGATTTCAGTCGTATCTGATATGAAAATGGAATCTAAAAAATATGGTGTTGATCCATTTATTATTGGCACCTCGGCTATAAGAGAAATATCAAAAATTGTTGATGTAAAAAAATTATTTTTT
>CAZBHC010000035.1:0-23751 GCA_964491775.1 uncultured Dehalococcoidales bacterium
GAATTAGAGATATTAACATTTTTTGACACTTCATTTATTTCAATAAAGCAACTAAATGTTGGTAAAAATAATAATAAAATGCTTATTAATCTGAATAATATTTTATCCATAATTAATTATAAACATCAAATATTGAATTTCTTTCACACAAAAGAATTACAAGATATGTAATGATGATATACACACAAAATTTGAAAGGAGAAATTATGGAACCAATAATGCCTCAGAAAGATTCTTATTCTTTGGAAGTACAGAAAGGTAAATCGTATAGATGGTGTGCCTGTGGAAGAAGTAAGGATCAACCTTTGTGTGATAACAGTCATAGTAATACAGGTATAAAGCCTATAAGATTTACAGCTGAGAAAAGCGAGACTATATATCTTTGTGGATGTAAGAGGTCTTCAGATAAACCTTTTTGTGATATGACTCATGAAAAAATTTAATTTAGTCTTTTGAATTCAAAACTAGATATTTTAAAAATACCTCCGCAAATTATATATACGATAGTACCTCTGGGACTAATAATTATGGGCGATAGTATTTTGTATGTGATATTACCCAGTAATCCAGATTTTTTTGGAATCAAAAAATTTTTGGGAATAGAATCAGAATTTTGGATAGGTTTTATCTTATCTATAAATCGTTTTGTAAGATTTTTCTCTAATGTATTATCAGTGAAAGTTATAAAAAATCTTGGATTTAGGAATTCTATGATGTTAGCTACTCTTGCTGGCGCAGGATCGACTTTTGGATATGTTGCATTTAAGGGGGTTCTTTTAATAGTATTTATGAGAATTATTTGGGGATTTTCATATTCAATATTCAGATTAAGTTATCAACTGAAAGTATTTTCCTATGAAGTAAATAATTATGGGAGATATATTGGTTATTGCCTAAGCATCCAAAGGTTAGGAAGTTTTATAGCTGTTACATTGGGAGTATTTCTTACAGTTAAATTTGGTTTTTTTAATGTATTTATTTTATTGTCATTATTAGTTTTTCCTTCAATATTAGTAGTATTTAAAATTAGTGAAATTGATCTTGTTAAAATTACAAAAAATAATATTAATTGGAATTTATTTTACTTTGATCAAGTTACCCGAATCAGAAAGAAAATTTTAGTTATTTCAATTTTTAAATTTTCTTCATCATTTACTTCCAATGGTTTAGCTATAGCTACTATTACCCCATTCTTGATGAGTATTAATGATAGGAATTATTCTATTGAACTAATATTGACTATAGCAGGAATTATTGTTGGATTTAGATGGATAGCTGATATAGTTTTTGGCGTATTATTTGGAACTTTATCAGATAAATTTGGAAGAAAAATAAATATAATTTCAAGTTCTTCATTAATGATAATGACTATTTTAATTTTAATATCAGGATTGAATTTTTATATAAGTGTTGTATTTCTGGTTCTTATGTTTTTTTTAAGTGTTTCGCTTGACACTTCTCTTGAAGCATCTTTAGGGGAAATTTCACCAGAAAAAGAGAAATCTAATATTGTTTCAAGGTATTCTACTTGGCAGGATTTAGGGGCAGCATTAGGTCCAATTTTAGGATATATAATTGCTTCTTATTATGGAATTAATTATGGTTATATATTATCTATAGTTTTGATCTTTATTTGCCTAAATTTGTATATAAAAATTTTCAAGGAAGAATAAATTTTTCTTCAAATTTTTTCCATATAGTTATTGGTATATTTTTTGTGGCACTTTCATATACTTCATCAAATTCTTTTTTATTAGATGGTCCTGTTAGTACGATTCCATTACCATCAATTGGGGCATTTAAAACAAATTGAATTGCTAAATCTCTAATATTTATTCCTTCGCTATTACACCATTGCCATATTTTGTGTGCATGTGGAAAAATTTTCGGATCGGTCGGACCATTGATTAATGCTGGAGGAAGGTTAATTTTTGGATCTTTTGTCAATTCATTAACTTTAGGTTCTGGGCCAGCGAGTAGAGAACCACTTAATGGGCTTGCTAATATGATTCCCACATCATTTTTTAATGCTAAAGGAATTGTTGTTTTTGCTAAGGATTGAGATAGCAAAGTATAGTCAAGAAAAGAAAGTATTATATCCATCTCTCCAGTTTCAATTGCACGTCGATGAAATTCATGTTGTCTTATACCAATACCAATATGACCTATTTTTCCTTTAGATTTCCAATCTAATAAAATATCCAAACAATCACCTAACGCTGTTTCAATTTCATATCTAGGGCCATGAATTAATACAGAATCCAAATAATCAGTTTGAAGAAGATTGAAGCTATTTTCCAAACTCCATATTGTTGCTTTTTTTGAAAAATTTCGAAGATATTTTGGATGAGATCCTACCTTAGTTTGAAGATATACTTTTTCTCTCCATCCATCAGATAACGCCAGTCCCACACGATATTCACTTTCACCATATTCAGGAGAGGTATCTACAAAATTTATTCCTTTTTCAATTGCATGACGAATTGTTGTTATAGCTTCTTGATCAGCTCTTTTTGGATTACCAAGATATCCACAACCTAATCCTAGGGATTTAGGATTCATCTCTGTACGACCTAATCGTCTAACTTCTAAGTCTGGCATTTTTTATGCTCATTTTCATTCATCTATTTTTCTTTATATCGTTTTGAATAAAATAAAAATAATAATCCAGATAAACAAACTGATATTCCACAGAATAATAATGTTTGTCTTATACCGATAAAATCTGAAAACATACCAATTATTATATGTCCTGCTAGCCCAAAACCAATTATAAATCCCCACATTCCAATTGCTCTACCTTTCATATTACTAGGTACGTTACTTTGTAAAATAGTCCACTGCATAGAATCAAACATAGCAGCACAAGCTCCAACTCCAAATATTATCAAAGATCCAACCACTAAAATGCTAGAAAATGAAAAAACAGAAATTAAAATACCATATAAAAATGTAATATAAATCAATAATTTATTCTTGTATTTATAATCCCCCAGTATCATCAATACGATTGTTCCCACCAAAGATCCTAATGCGGCCATTGATGCTAATGATCCATATCCTATAACATCAGTATTTAGTAACTTTTGAGCGGCTGCAGGTAAAATACTATGAAATACAAATCCGAAAATTTCTACTATTAAGGCTAGTATTAGCAAAGTTCTTAGTAAAGATATATTTAGGATTGTTGAGAAACCTTCTTTTACTTCAGAAAAAAATCCAATATGTTTTTTTTGGTAATTTTTTTCTAAAAAAGAACTTAAAAGAATAATAGAATTTATCGATCCTAATAAATATATTGCTCCTACACAATAGAGTGTAATTGAAGCTCCAAGATATTTAAATAATATAGTCCCTATCATCACTGAAAAAAATCCTATACCTCTTAAGAAAACTGAACCTGTAGACACTGCACTCATTAATTTATTTTTTGGTACTGAATCTGTATAAGCTTTTTGTGTAGATGGCTGGATAAAAGCATGCCCTATTCCAGAAAAGAATATAAGTATATAAATTAGTAAATAATTTTCAGTAGAATTTTCTAAGATGAAAGCTAAAAAAAAGATTACTATAAATTGAAATATCCCTACTGTAAATAGTATTTTTTTTATTGGTAATCTATCTGAAAAAGTTCCAGAAAATGGTGCAAATAACATTAAAGGTAGTTGCCTAACTGCAAATGAAAGGATGGTTAATGATACGGATTCAGTCTCTGAAATAAATATCCATCCAACAGCTATTCTTTCAGTCCATAATGCTAGTGAAAAAAAAGTTGATGAAATAATTATTTTTCTAAAGTCAGAAATTTTAAGAGATGATGAAATATTTATATATATTTCATGTATTATTTTATGGATTCTATTTTGGATTATTTGAAACATTGAATATTCAGAATTTCTTTTTCAATAATTCAACTTTAATTTATATCCAAAAAAAAAACAGAGGAATTAAACTTTTCTATTCAATTTAATTTAAAAATTAATACATGTATAAAAAAAAATTTATTAATATAAATTTCGATTATGATACTTTAAGTAAAGTAAATCCGTAATAGATCTAATTTCTAGGTGATAAGGAAGATATATGACAGGTACAGAATTAATAGCAAAAATATTAAAACAAGAAGGGATAGATATGGTTACTTGCTTCCCAAGTAACGAATTAATTGAAGCATTATCAAAAGAAGATATTAGACCAGTAATGTTTCGTCATGAAAGAGGCGCTATTATGGCAGCGGATGGTTTTAGTAGGATGAACGATCGTAAAAAATTTGGTGTAGCTTTAATGCAACATCAAGCGGGAGCTGAAAATTCTGTTGGAGCGATAGCTCAAGCTTTTTCCGATAATGTTCCTATTTTAGTTTTACCTGGAGGAAATCCGATTGAAAGAAATAATGTAAGTCCAAATTTTTCAGCTAAAGATAATTATAAAAATATAGTTAAATCAGTTGAAACAATTTATACTCCTACGCAAATAAGTGATGTTATGCGTAGAGCTTTTCATGCTCTTAGGAATGGACCACCAGGACCGGTAGTAGTAGAAATGTCGATTGATATATGCGAAAAGGAAGTTCCTAAGGAATCATGCAATTATTATTCTCCTAATATTTCCAAAAATGTTCCTTCTTCTAGTGATATAAAGGATGCAGTTAAATTAATTTTAAATTCAAAAAATCCAATGATTTGGGCAGGTGCAGGGGTGCTAAATTCTGGTGGTACAAATGAGCTTAAGGAATTAGCAGAATTGATAGATATTCCAGTTTTTACTACTATGGAAGGGAAATCTTCTATAGATGAAAGGCATTATCTTTCTTTAGGTGCAGGTAGTGGAGCCACAACCTGGCCAGCTCATAAATGGATACAAGAATCCGATTTAGTTTTAGGAATAGGTACAAGTCTTACAATAAATAATTATACTCAACAAATGCCGGAAGGGAAGTTAGTTATTCATAATACAATATCTCCATATGATGTGAATAAAGATACTCCTTCAGAGTTAGGTTTATTAGGAGATTCAAAGTTAACTATGCTGGCATTAATCGATGAAATAAAAGGTGTAATTGGAGAAAAAGGTAAAAAAACGAATGTATCAAAAAAAATAGCTGAAGAAAAAAATAAATGGATGAATGAATGGAACCCTTTACTTACTTCGGAAGAAAAACCATTGAATACTTATAGAGTTATTCATGAGATCAACAATACTATAAACAGAGAAAATAGTGTTGTAACACATGATGCTGGTGCTCCAAGAGATTCTATCGTACCATTTTATATAGCTACTACTCCACATAGCTATATTGGTTGGGGGAAAACAACTCATCTAGGATTTGGTATTCCGCTAGCTATTGGAGCTAAACTAGCTTCTCCTGATAAGTTTTGTCTTAATTTTATGGGTGATGGTGCTTTTGGAATGTCTGGCACAGACGTTGAAACTGCTGGTCGTATTTCAGCACCAATAACAACAGTATTATTAAATAACAAGGGTATGGCTACATATCCTGGAGGATTTCCTTTAGCGCAGGAAAAATATGGTATATCTCATATGGTAGGAGATTATGCGTTGATAGCTGAAGGAATGGGTGCAAAAGGAATAAAAGCTGAAGACCCATTGGAATTAAGGGAAGCACTAATAAAAGCTATGGATTATAACAATAATGGAAAATCTGTATTAATTGATGTTAATTCAAATATGGAACCTAAGAAATCGAGGTTTTAACAAATGAATTGGTTTAACAGTATTGGAATTATTGGCTTAATATTTGCTATATCTATGGTTATATTATTTACTTTGGTTATAATTTTTGGAAATTAAAATTTATTAGGAATTATTTACCAAATTATATGGAATTTATATTAGCTATAAAAGATGGTTTAAAAAAATATTTTAAATTTAAAGGTAAATCTGGTAGAGCAAAATTTTGGTGGTTTCAGTTATTTATTTTTTTAGGTTTTTTTATTTCAGTAATACTTGATAAATTATTATTTGGAACAGATTCTTTTTCTTCAGAAAGTCTTTTTGGTTTAGTAGGTAAATTATGGGGATTATTTATTATCATTCCTTTTTTATCAATTGGTACCAGAAGGATACACGATATTGGAAAGAACGGATGGTGGCAACTTCTATTATTTCTCATTATTATAGGTTGGATAATTCTTGTTATCTGGTATTGTGAAGAGACTAGAGAGGATGATCCTGCTAAAAGACCTATTGGTATTCCACAATAAAACCAAAATGCAAAAAAAAACCATAATACCTATAACAGATAAAAAGATTAATAAGTTATATAAACTTTGGTTAGAAAATGGCTTTGAAAAAGAAGAAAAAATAGATATTACTAAACCACTATTAAGGGGTTCTGAAAAAGATATAAATCAAATAAATTTATATTCCACAGAGAAAGATCAACTAATCTTATCAACAGTAGTATTGATATTCCAGATTGATAATCCATCAATATCAGGTATTGGAGAAGTATGTACAGAACTAAATTCTAGGGGCAATAAATTTGCTTATAATTTATGTAAGTTAGCAAGAGATGATTTTTTTTCTATTGATAATTCCCAATGTAATTTTTTAGGAACTATTAATCCTTTAGCAGCGAAAATATATAAAAAATTAGGATGGAAAAAGATTGAAAATTCTTATGTTATGTATAATTCTATAAATTTTAGTAACTTTGATCATTTTATTGAAGAGAAATACATACAATCGGAAAAATTAGTAATATCTAATGGTTCGTCTTATTTCCGATTACCTTTAATACCTTTTATATTGTCCAATAAAAATGTTTTGTACAGTGATATGAATGTTGGAATTTCAAGCGAAATTATATCTGCAGCTTGTCTTAGTCTTTATGAAATGTACAATTCTTTATTGAGCAGAAATGGTAGATGGTTCTGTATGCACAATCAATCGAATCAAATATATGGGATAAGTACAATTATTAGTGAAATGAATAAAATTTATAAGATTGATGGTTTTTCAAATCAAAATTATAAAGACGATTTTTATAAATTAGTTGATTATACATGTAATTTAGTACTAGAAAATGATCCTATGAAAATTTATGTTGATGTATTAAATGATGACACATATAAAATAGAAATTTTTTCTGAATTAGGTTTTATAGAAACCAGTAGTTATAGTTACACATTTGATAGAAAAATCAAAAAATTGTGTAATAGGATGGTATTAAGAATTTAAGCTTTTAATATTGAGGTGTTTTTATTTCACGATTACTAAACAAAGTTGCTATCGTAACTGGAGCAGGGAATAGATCTAAAAATTTAGAAGGTGTAGGAATGTCTACGGCTGTATTATTTGCTAAAAATGGTGCAAAAATTCTTTTAGCAGATATAGATGAAGAAGCAGCTTTAAGAACTCAAAAAAAAATAATTGATCAAGGTGGAGAAGCTACAGCTTTTGTAACAGATGTTGCTACTGAAGAAGGATGTAAAAATACAATAGAAGCTACAGTTAAAAATTATGGAAGTATTGATATTGTCGTTAATAGTGTAGGTATTTCCGGTAGAGGTATGGTGACAGAAATAACAGAAAAAATTTGGGATAGAGTTCTTGATGTGGATTTAAAAAGTATGGCATTTATATCTAAGTATGCTGTACCTGTGATGGCGAATAATGGTGGAGGATCAATAATTAATATTTCTTCAGTAGATGGTATAAGAGCTGGATTTTCAAAAAATATTCCTTATGCTGCAGCAAAAGGAGGAATAATATCTGCAACAAGAGCTATGGCTGTTCATCATGGTAGACAAAATATACGTGTCAATTGTATTGCTCCAGGATTATTACATGCTACTATGACCGAAAATTATACTGAGGAACATCGAAAAATCAGAAAAGATATTGCACCTCTTGGGACAGAGGGTACTGCAGATGATATAGCAAATGCTGCTTTATTTTTGGCAAGTGAAGAATCTCGTTGGATTACAGGTGTTTTGTTACCGGTTGATGCAGGTTTAATGGCAGCTGGACCTCAAAGTATTTTGAATAATGTAATTGATGATTGGAATTGGTTATAGTAATTAAATATAAGTTTAAAAACTTCTATTTAAAATAATAGCCAAGATAATAATAATCATAATAATTATAAAAATATTTTTCATCTTCAACCTAATTTAATTCTTTTGAAATATAAAAGTTAATTTTTCCACAAAAATACTCTAGTGGTATATATTTGAAATGATCTAACTAGTATTTGGGTCATATAATTTGAATCTTTCAATTTAACTATTCCAACTTAGAATATAATATATCTATTAAGTAAAAAAGACATGCTGAAAATTTTTAAAAATATCGAGAATGATGATTTATTTGATGAGTCTGAGAGTATGCTTGTATCAAAAACGGATACAAGATCGTACCATAGAGTTTATCTAAGTGCACAATATGCAGTTGATCTGATTAAAATGGGTACACCGGATGCTCTTATTAGGGCTGAAAATGTTCTAGAAGCATTATTAAATTGTCAGGAATTAGATAAAGATAATAAACATTATGGAAATTTCTTTTGGGAAAAGGAAGAAGGGATTGTAGAGGACCTTAATGCTGTCGAATTTGTGTTAATCAGATTAATTCCAATGATATTAGAATATGGCGATAGACTTTCATTAGAAATAAAGCAAAAGCTTGTTACTTCAATTGAATTAGCATTACATGAAATAGAAAAAATTAATGTTAGTTTGGTTTATACCAATATTGTTGCCCAAGATATAGTAAATTCAATTTTAGGCGGTCAATTAATTGGAAAAGATTCTTTTGTAAATCGCGGTATAAATAAACTTAAAGACTGGCAAAAACATATTGATAAAAGTGGTATACCAAATGAGTATAATTCTCCATCGTATTCTTCTGTAACTATCAATGCATTATCTAATCTAATAAATTTTTCACAAGATGAAGAATCTAAGATGATAGCAAAGTTAATTATTTTAAGAATTGGAATAAGTTTTGCCTTACATTTACATCCTAAAACTAAACGACTTGCTGGACCTCATTGTAGAGCGTATTATCCTTTTTTGAGTTTTCAGAATTCAATTGAACGAATGGCCCCTCCTGAAATGAATGTTTTGGAAGATCATATTACTAAGCAACATTTACCTAATTGGATTATGAAACTTATATCGAATAGATCAGAGGAAATTAATATAAGAGAAACTTCAGATAGAGAAAAAAACGCTAGTATAGGAACGTTTCATGGTAAATCTTTTTCAATAGGTGTGACTACTAGAGAGCTTGATACACAATCGAATAGATACATAAGTAATCAGTCAAATGTTTTTTCGGTTCAATATACTCAAGGTAAAGATAGTATACCAGGTATAGTTTTTTCTAAATATTTAACTAACAATAAATGGCTCGGAGATTATAGAACAACCATATCTCGAGGGAACAAAGATATTTTTTTTGATGAGGGAAGCTTTCGAGGAATTCAAAATGGAAAAAGATCAATTAATATATATACCCCTAAGAATTTAGGGGCTTGGGATAGATGTTTCAGTGCTAAAGCATGCATTATTTGGAATTCTAATATTGATAAAATTTGGATTAATCAAACTGAAGTCAAAGATTTACCAACTGATGTTATATCTACAGATGTAATTGTGGTTAGTTGCGGAGATATATATGTTGGTATAAGACCTTTATCGCTTACTGATCTAGGTAGTAACGCTCCAATACGTTTAGTAAAAAGAGAAGAACAATTAGTTATAGAATTATATAACTACTTAGGACCTACTAAAACATTTTGGGAATTGGCTAATCCAGGGGCATTTTATCAAGGGAGACCTAGATCAGGCTTTTATGCTGAAGTTGCAGAAAAAACTGATTTTGTAACAGGTGCAGAATTTTCATCTGAAATACTTAAAGGGAAATTAATTGAAAAATTTGATTCTCCGGTTACTTTTAACGGTAAGAATAATAATTTATGGTCAGTGGAATATGCTAGAGACAATGAATCTATAGGGATAGAGTTAGATATGATGGAATTTGAAATAGAGAAAATTTGGACAAAGGATAAAGATTTAGATTTATATCCGATGTTAGATTCTTCAATTGCTATTCAAAAATTAGAAGGAGATATATTACTTAATAATTCAAAATTATCGTGTCAAGGTTCTGGGACAAGATTGTTGATTTCTATTCCAGAATCTAATCTATTTGTCGCAGCATATAATGGACCAGATCCTAGTTCGTTATCATTAAGAACTCCTGATGGTAAAGTGGAAATTGAACAGCTTAGTAGAGGGTTTGTGAAATGGGATAATGGTGAAGTGGAAATTGAAGCAACAGGTTTAGTAAATAATCCAAAAGTTATTGGTGCTAAAATAACAAAAATAAATTAGTAGAGATTTTATATATTGATACCAAAAAAAGAAGTTTTAAAATTAGACGTTAAAAATCATTTAGCGATTGTCTCTTTAAATAGACCAGAAGTACTTAATGCTTTTAATCCCGAGTTAAAAAATTCTTTGATGTCTACTATGGAAAAAATTAGAGATGATAATTCTATATGGGTAGTAATTATTAGAGGAGAAGGTGGACGTGCTTTTTCTGCTGGGGCAGATTTAAAATGGAGATCTAAAAACGAAGAAAAAGTTAAATCCAATCATCTTAGAGATAAAGATATTTATTTCAATAATTCTAAATTTGGATTTTGGAAACCTGTTATAGCAGCAATAGAAGGATATGCCGTAGGTGGTGGTCTAGAATTAGCCTTAGCTTGCGATATTATTATAGCCTCAGATGATTCTAAATTAGGTTTTCCGGAACCAAGAAGGGGTTTAATGGCAGATGGTGGAGGTGTAGCTGGGTTAATAAGACAAATTCCTTTAAAACTTGCTATGGAATTAATTTTTACCGGAGATCTAATTACAGCTGAAAAGGCAAGAGATATAGGATTAGTTAATTATGTTACTACTAAAGATAATCTAATGATTAAAGCAAAATCTATTGCTGATTCAATTATTAAATGTTCTCCTAATGCAATTCAAGCAGCTAAACAGGCGGTAGTACTTGGAAGAGATTTACCATATGATGAATCTCAGATTTCAGAGTTTTCTATGTTTAAGAAATTAAAGAACTCTCAAGACTTTTTAGAAGGACCTAAAGCTTTCTCCGAAAAAAGAGAACCTAAATGGATTATAGAATAGTATGAATTTTGCTTTAGACGGTATTAGAGTTATCGATTTAACCCAAGTAATTATGGGACCTTCATCTACTGCTCAATTAGCTGATCATGGTGCAGAAGTAATAAAAATAGAAAGACCAAATTTTGGAGATTTATCTAGACAATTTGCTCCCTACAAAGATGGAGAGAGTCTTTCATATCAAGTGTTTAATCGAAACAAAAAAAGTATCGCTATAGATTTAAAAAATCCTGACGGTTTAAAAATTTTATTTAATTTAATAAAAGTTTCTGATGTTATAGTAAATAATTTCAGGCCAGGAGTTATGGATTCTTTAGGTTTGTCATATGAATCTGTCAGAAAAATTAATAAACGAATAATATATGCTTGCGGTTCAGGTTTTGGACTTTCTGGTCCCCTTGAGAAAAAAATGGGACATGAATCTGTTGCTCAAGCACTTGGTGGTTTATTGGAGAAAAATTCTTCTGATGGAGAGCTACCATTTAGAATTCCTGCATCTGTAGCTGATACATCGACTGGACATTTACTTACTATTGGAATACTTTTAGCTTTGAATGCAAGGCATATGACAAATTTAGGTCAAATGGTAGATGTATCATTACTCGATTCGGTCCTTTGGATGCAAGGATGGGAAGTCTCAGCTGTTGCAAATGCATCTGGTAAGACGAGGCATTCATCAAACCCATTGGATAGTGGTGTTTATAAAACAAGTGATGGTATGGTTATAATAACTGGACTTTTTAGATCTGAACCACTTAAAGTGATCTCTGAAGTTATAGGGGTAGAAGATTTATCTAAAAATGAAAAGTTTAAAGATTTTGAATCTATGAGTTTGAATGGTTCAGAATTAATATCAATAATACAAACTGAAATTAAAAAGAAATCTTCTCAATATTGGGTAGATGAGTTTGAGAAAGTTGATATTATATGTGCGAAGATTCTTAGTTTAGAAGAAGCGATTAATCAACCTCAAGTTTTAACTAATGAAATGTTAGTTAAAATAAAAAATAATGGTAATAAAAGAAGAATGTTAGGTATTCCTACAAGACTTTCTGAAACACCAGGAGAAATTAGATTGTATCCTCCATCTATTGGGGAACATACGGATGAAATTTTATCTGATTTGGGTCTATCTGATCAAGAAATTAAAAATTTTAGAAAGAAAAAAATAATTGAATGAAAATATCACATAATATTTATACTGATGTTCTTATTATAGGAGGCGGAGTAGCTGCTACACGCTCAGCATTGGCTTCAGTTGAAGCTGGAGCAAAAACTACTATGGTATTAAAAAAAACTTTGGGAAAGTCTGGATCTACTAATTGGCCTAGAAAAGGAATTTATGGATCCGCTTGGCAAGCTGCAGATGGATGTGGAGGAACAGAAGATTCTCCTGAAATTCACTTTAAAGATATCATGGATGCAGCACTTGGTATGGCTGATGCAAAATTAGCAAAAATTCTTTCTGAAGAATCCCCGGACAGATTAAATGAATTAGATTATTGGGGATTTGATCTTGTAAAAGATCCTGATAATAAAAAACCTCATTATTCAGGCTACTCTTGTTTTGCTTCTCAGCCAAGGGCCCATGGAATGAAAGCTAATAAAAAAGGTGGACATACTGGGAATTTAATAGATGTAATGAGTAAAAGACTTAAAAATTTTGGTGCTGAAATTCATGAATCAATTACAGTTGTAGATCTGCTAGTTAGAGATAATACTTGTTATGGAGCATTATGTATAAATGAAGATGGAGAATTCGTTAAATATAATAGTGGTTCGGTAGTTTTAGGAACTGGAGGTGCGGCACAAATTTTTCCTCTAAGTACAACTCCCGGAGATATAACAGGTGATGGGTATGCGATGGCTCTAAGAGTTGGAGCGTCTCTTGCAAATTTAGAATTTATGCAATATATGATAAGGACAATATATAGTAGGTCTAAAGAACTTCAACAAGTTTTAGATTCTCAGGTTGGTGGTACTTTTTGGACATTGAATCCCAAAATGATTGATTCATCAGGAAAAGATATATTAAGAGATTTACTCCCGAATGAATCGGAAACTGAAGAATCTTTTGAAATGAGAACCCATCATTATCCTTTTAGTAGTAGAGATGTTTCTAAATGGATAGATATTGGAATTCAAAGATGTATAAGGTCTGGAATGGGCTCAGATAAAGGTGGTGTTACTATTGATTTTAGTGAAGTTGATTTATCTAACAAAAAACAATCAAGACCCCAACATAGCCCACCTAATTCAGGGACTGTTTCATTGGGAGATGATCCAATCAAACAAATTAATGTAAATCATTCTGCACATGCCGTAAACGGAGGAATAAAAGTTGATGAATTTGGATCAACAGATATAAAAGGTTTATTTGCTGTAGGTGAAACTATTGCTGGCCCTCATGGAGCAGATAGATTGGGGGGCGGAATGATTTCTCAATCTAATGTTTTTGGTGCTAGAGCTGGAAAAACTGCAGCTAAATTTTCTATAGGTTCAGATCATATTGATGCTTTATCTTCTATTGATCGAATAGATAAAAGATTAAGTAAATTTAAGAATTCAAATGCACCTAATTATTATGAAATTAGAAAAAAATTAAAATCTTTAGCTGCTGAAAATTTAATTGTTGAAAGAAACCAAAAAGGTTTAGATAAGATGTACAATCATGTTGAAGAATTAAGTCAAGAAATTATTTTTAACTCTCCATATAATGACACTAAATCTATGCTAAAAAACTTAGAAACAGAGAATTTACTTACTGTAGCAAAATTAATGGTTGATTCAGCTAGATTAAGGAAAGAAAGTAGAGGAAGCCATTGTAGATTTGATTATCCTGAAATAGATAATTCTAAATGGGACAAATCAATTTTCTGGAGTATTAAAGAAGACAAACTTCAATATGAAATAAAGAAATTTCGCCAAGATTTTGATGGCAGTGATCAAATAATATAAATGATTTAATAATGTATAAATCTGAATACAATATATCTGGGATGACCTGTCAAGGGTGTGTAAGTTCAATTAAAAATAAAATAGAAACGGATGATAGAGTTATTTCTGTAAAAATTGATCTTCAATCATCAAATTTGAATGTTGAATCCATCAAAGATATAACCTTAGAGGATCTTAATTTTATTATTAGAGATTTAAAAAAATATTCCATTTCTTATCCTAGTAATTTCACTAAAAAAATTGATAATATTTCTAGATCTAAAAAATTATCACCATTAATTATTTCATTATTAATAGTTTTAATATTGGCTACAATTCCTCAAATAAGGCACTCATTTTCTTTAGATGATTTTATGAAATATTTAATGGGGTATTTCTTTGTGATATTCTCATTATTTAAACTTATAAATGTTAAGGGATTTGCTACTTCATTTTCTAATTACGATATCATCGCATCCAGAGTTACATCATACGGAAA
This sequence comes from uncultured Dehalococcoidales bacterium, assembly GCA_964491775.1. Taxonomy (GTDB): domain Bacteria; phylum Chloroflexota; class Dehalococcoidia; order Lucifugimonadales; family Lucifugimonadaceae. Next base: position 14,605 of record CAZBHC010000035.1, read on the forward strand.
ACTATATCCTTTTATAGAGTTATTTCTCGGAATTTGTTTTCTTTTAGGTTATTTACTTCTATATGTAAATATATTAACTTTTTTTATTATGTCTATTGGAAGCATTGGTATATGGAATGCGTTAAGGAATAATAATCAATTAGAGTGTGCGTGCCTTGGCTCTTCTTTAAGTTTACCTTTAACCCCAGTGACATTAGCAGAAAATCTAATAATGGCAATAATGGCATTATATATGATTATAAAGTTAATGTGATTAATCCCAATTTATTACAAATTTTCCCGCATAACCTTTTGAGAATCTTTTATATGCTTCTGGGGCATTTTCAATATTTGAGCGATATGTAATCAATGAATCAAGGGGGACATTTCTCTTAGCTGTAAAATTAGCCGATTCTTCCAATCCAGAAATTGAAAAAGTCCAAGAGCCAAATATTGTTAGATGTTTATGAATGATATGTTCTGTAGGTTTATAAGTGACTTCTCCACCTTCGCCTACTAAGCAAGTTTTGCCAAAAATACGTGTTGATTCAACTGCCTCTATTCTAGTATGACTTAATCCTACAGCCTCTATTGAGGAATCAACTCCTAAACCATTCGTAATATCTCTAATTTGTGATTGGCTATCTCCATGACTTGCATCTACTAATTTCCAAGCTCCTGCTTTTTGTGCAAGATTTAATCTTTCTTTTGAGATGTCTACCGCAATTATTTTAGCGCCCATTTCTTTTCCAAACATAGTTGCTGCAAGCCCAACTGGACCTTGTCCAAAAATAGCTATTGTTTCAGAATCAGATATAGAAAGTTTTTTTAGGGCATGATAAGCGGTACTTGCACCACATGCTAAATAAGCACCTATTTCAAAAGGAAGTTCTTCTGGAAGTTTTACGCAGGTTGATTCATGAGCAATCATATAGTCTCCATGTCCACCATGCATTGAACCTCCATAGTATTCTTTCTTATCACTTACTTGACATAGTTGCTGCCAACCTGTTCTACAATAATTACATTTTTTACAACCTTCATAGTGATGTTGCACTATTCGATCTCCGATAGATAATCCAATAACGTTCTTTCCTATATCAACTATTTCTCCACAGGGTTCATGTCCTGGTCTTTTAAGTTCACCCTTATGAGTGAGAGGTGAATCAGATCTGTACCTAGTAAAATCAGATCCGCAAAGACCAGATGAACGCATTTTAAGTAATACTTGATTTGGGCCGGGATTTATATCTGGGTAATCAATTACCTCTGAAAAACTATTACCTCTAAAAACTAATCCACGCAATTATCTTCTCCTGTAAATTTATACTTAAATTTATTGATATTTTACAATAATTAAATAATATTAGAGTATTGGAGAATATATGACTGTAAAAGATGGTTTTAAAGTTCCGGATTTCAACTTAGTTGATCAGAAAGGGAACATATTAACACTAGATTCGTTATCTGGTAAACCAGCTGTATTATATTTTTATCCTAAAGATGAAACTCCTGGGTGTACTGTAGAAGCTTGTGAATTTAGAGATATTTATGAAGAGTTTAATAAATTAGATTGTGAAGTATATGGAATTAGTCCAGATGATATAAATTCTCATAATAAATTCATCAATAAACATTCTTTACCATTTACATTACTTTGTGATCCTGAAAAAAAAATGATAAAAGATTATGGTGTATGGGGTGAAAAAAATATGTATGGAAAAAAATCTATGGGAATAATCAGGTCTACTTTTTTAATCGATAAAGATGGCAAATTGATAAAAAAATGGAGTAATGTTAGAGCTAAAGGTCATGCAGAAAAAGTTGTGAATGAATTACAGAAAATTTAGGTATTAATTTTCATTGGTAACTCGCTCATTCTTTTAGCTAATTTTGAGATTGATCTTTCAAAAAACCAAGCTAAGCCAGTGTGGATATCATCATTAAATGGTTTAAGCCAACGTTCTTCTAGATAACCAGGTCCGAAATAAGCACCGAGTAATGATCCTGAAGTAGCTCCAAAACTGTCAGTATCAGCACCTTGACTTACCTGTATACATATTCCATGTCCTACATTTTCAGCAAATTTAAGAGTGTTGATTAGCATACCTATTTCTTGATATATCTTACAATGACCATATATACCGAATTTATCGTTAATTTTTCTATATCCTTCTTCCCAGTTGTTTACTTCTTCTATAATTTTCAATGAAGCTAATGATCTTTCGTAGAATCTACTTTTTTGTGGAACAAATTTTAGTGCTGTTCGGATTATTTCCATCCGATCATCTAATACTTGTGCTGAAGCTATAGCTGCAGCAATAAACATAGTTCCATAAATACCTGTTCTATTATGTGTAAAACTAGCATCTCTCCATGCTAGTTCTGCTGCTTGAGCTGGATTTCCAGGACTAGCATATCCGTATGCATCAGCTCTAATGGCGGCTCCACATAATTCATCACCGGGATTAAGAACATCATTAATTATTTTTATAAAATCTTCAGATTCTTCACTCTCTATAGTAATTTTATTACCTATTCCTCCTTCTCCTGAAAAATAAGTCCTATCTATCTCGTCTAAAGATTCTTGTCCTGATTTAATTAAGGTGGTTCTTTCTGGTCCAAATGTGGTTCCAATAGGAAGATGATGAATCCAAAGGTCTTTAATATTTTTATGTGTAAAATTGATTCCATATTTTTCTAAAATTAGCATTCCCATTATCGTGTAATTAATATCATCATCTGGTGCTACATAATGAATATATTCTCTTGCGGTTTCAGGAAATGATCTATGAACTCTAGGAAGATACTCTTTTATATTTTTTGAAACATATTTATTTAATGGCCATTCACCTATATCTACAAGAGCTGCTTTAATTTCTTTTCCTGTAAATTTTTGTTCAAGAGGTTTACCTAAAATACAACCACAAATTGATCCAAGAAAAGCTGATTCAATCCTTTTCTTACTTTCATTAAGAGATATATTACCTATAGATTTTAAAGGTCTATCCGGATCAGATTCTTCCCAAATTTCTTCTAGCTTATTTGGCTCTACATATGGCCAATCAGTTCTGGTTTTTATATCTGATATTTTTTTTGTAAAATCAACAAAAGAATCATAGGAATTTTCTATAGAATCTAATTCTTTTGCTAAGCCATTAACTATAAATCCCTGTTCGCCTTTATTTATGATTACAGCATGCAGGCGTTCTCGAAGAGTTTCTAGTTTAATTAACATCTGTTAATTCCTTTGTTAGAATCTATAGATTTATATAATTTTATAATAATCGTAACTTTTAATTTATCTTATTAATTTAGTTTGAGATAAAATTAAATTCTACTTCTTTTTTTAATAAATAAACTTCGGAAATTTATTTTGTGACTAGTTTAAATACAGGGTGTATTTTGATGAACATAGGTACTCCTGATCATCCTACTACATCTTCTATTAGAAAATATCTTAAAGAATTTCTTTCAGATCCTGATGTTATCGATTCAAATAAAATTATTAGATGGATGATTGTTAATTTAATCGTTTCTCCTTTTAGGCCAAAGAAAATACTTCATCAATATGAAAGTATCTGGACAAAAGATGGATCACCATTATTAGCCAATTCAAAAGAATTTTCTTTGAATCTTTCGAATTTACTCCCTGAATTTAATATTGAAATTGGTATGAGGTATGGTAATCCTTCTATTTTAAAAGCTGTAAAAAATTTAAAAAATCTAGAAATAAATGATATATTACTTATCCCAATGTTTCCTCAATATGCTCAAGCCACATCTGGTTCTTGTATACAGGCAGCAAAAGAAATTATAAAAGAAGAAATACCGGATTCTAAAGTTACAGTAATAGAAAAATTTTATTCTGAAGATTTTTACATTAAATGTTTAGTAGAAAAGATATCAAATTCATTGGAATATAAAGAATGTGAATATTTACTATTCAGTTTTCATGGGCTTCCTGAGCGACAAATTAAAAGATTAGATAAATCAGGGCAACATTGCATGGTGAAAAATAAATGTTGTGAAGAGATTTGTGATAGTAATATTAATTGTTATAAGGCGCATTGTACACAAACGGTGAATAAGGTAGTTGAACAATTAAAACCTTCAGTAGAATATTCTATTTGTTTTCAGAGTAGATTTGGTTTAGATAAATGGATATCTCCAAATATCACTGATGTAATGGTGAGCCTTTCAAATAAAGGAATAAAAAAAGTAGCTGTTGCTTGCCCATCTTTTACCTTTGATTGTTTGGAAACTTTGGAAGAAATTGCTATTAGAAATAATGAAACATTTGTTGAAGAATTGAATGGTGAATATTTAAAATTAATTCCCAGTTTAAATAATGAAAACTATTGGGTAAAAAATTTTAGTGAATTTATTAAAAGGTCTATTTAATGCAAAGCCCAAAAAATGAATCTTCTGTTCATAAAATGAAAAAGAGCAATTATTTATTAGTTAGAATTCTTTGGATAGTTTTAGGTTGTTTATTTGTTTTTATAGGTACATTGGGTATTTTTGTTCCTGGTCTACCTACCACTATATTTATGATTCTTGCGGCAGCATGTTTTATAAGATCATCTGAAAAATTATATAAATGGCTTATTAATAATAAATATTTTGGGAAATATATTAAAGATTATCGTGAGGGGAAAGGAATGCCAAAAAAAGCAAAAATCACTGCTGTCACAATGATGATAATTTTTGTCAGTTTGGCAACTATTCCTAATTCACCAATTTCAGTTGAACCAATTCCTGTAAAGATAATTATTATTTCGGCGGGAATAATTGGATTTTGGTATGTTATTTTCAGAGTTCCTAATTTGAAATCTAATTAAACTATTACTTTATTTTTGTAACAAACTAAAGGATGACCTGGAGATAATGTAACGTCAACTTTTGTGCCTATATTGTAATCATTTATATGTGAAGAGAGACTTTTTATCATTTTTCCAGAGTTTAATTTAATATGATATATGTAGTACATTCCTTTATATTCTTTAGAAATAATGAAACCGTTTCCAGATTTATTTTTATTAATTGATATATCATCTGGCCTTACTAATATTTCTACTTCATCTCCATTTGAAACCTTAGATGCGATTTCTACATTTCCAATTTCAGTTTCTGCATGGTTATCAGATATTGTTGCTTCAATAAAATCTGCTAAACCTATAAAATTAGCTACAAATTCATTTTGAGGTTTTTGGAAAACATTAATATTTTTATCTATTTGTTGTATTTTGCCCTTATTTAATACTATTATTCTATCTCCCATATACAGTGCTTCTTGTTGATCATGAGTAACAAATAGACATGTAATTTTTAGGTATTTAAGTATTCTTTTAACATCCATTCTAAGTTGAGCTCTAAAGCTTGCATCTAAATTAGAGAATGGCTCATCCATAAGTAATATTTTAGGGTTTGGTGCTAGGGATCTAGCTAGTGCAACTCTTTGTTGTTCTCCTCCGGATAATTCATCAGGATACCTATTACGTAAATTGTATATACCGCAAAGTAAAAGAAATTCTATGATCGAAGGAGTTTTTTTGTCGGTTTTATTTTTCTTAATACCAAAAGAGATATTTTCTTCAACAGTCATATGGGGGAATAAAGCAAAATCTTGGAAAACTATTCCAACATCTCTATTTTCAACGGCAACATTAATATTCCGATCAAAAACTTTATTTTTTGAAATGGAAATAGAACCTATTTGAGGAGAATCTAATCCTGAAACACACCTTATCAGAGTAGTTTTACCAGAACCACTAGGACCAATTAAAGATAGTATTTCTCCGTTCCCGACCTCAAAAGATATATCATCTATAATTTTATTTTCATTAAAACTTATTGATAGATTATTTACCTTTAAGTCTATTTCTACGTTTTTATTCATCGATAAAAATTTTTTACTTTTTATATAAAGAATTATTTCTTTTTATTTATGAATTTTATCTTTATATCGTCAATATGTATAGATAGATAGGTTGGAATAGTAATAATTATTATAAGTAAGAACCCCGCTACTCCTGCTGTGGAGAAATTTGCCTCCTCTAAGTTATCCCATATTACTGTTGATAGAGTATTAAAGTTTAGAGGTGCTAATATAAGCGTGACAGGCAACTCTTTGGCTGTTAATATGAATACGTTCAGAAATCCTTTTATTATACCTGGTCTGTATAAAGGTATCGAAACATTAATTAATGTATCTATAGAGCCTTTACCAAGAGATTTGGAAGCATTTATATATCTTTCACCAATTAAATTAACTGACGTGACAATTGGACCATATGCTGTAGATAAGAATAGTACTGTATACCCAAAAATTAATATTACCCATGTTTGATAAATTGGGAACATATAATTAATTGAAAAGTATACGAATGATAAAGCGATCACAATACCAGGAAGAGTAAATCCAAAATGCATAACGCTTTCAAAAAAATACCTTAGTATTTTATTTTTTTTTGAAAGATTTAAGATTACTAATAAACTAATAACTACACATAAAATAGCTGTCAAAGAAGATCCAATAATTGTATTGTAAATTGATGAATATTTTATTACGCTAAAAGTTTCATATACTCCTAGATTGGTTCTAGAAATAAGAGTGAAAATCATTATAAAAGGAATAATAAAACTAATTAGTACAGTAATAAATAAAATAAATTGAACTAAAGGTTCATACTTTTTTAGATCGAACAATTTTATATTGGAAAGATTAGATGGACGCTGACTAATTCGGTAAGAATTAATTATCGACATATTTATTGCGTAATAAATTATGGGGATAGAGATTAAAACTAAAATTATAGCTGATGCTGCGGCTCCATTCAGATCAAAAGATCTAAATTTAGTATAAATAGCTAATGTAAAAGTATTATATTGTAATGCAGATACGGCACCAAAATCACTAAGTGTATAAAGTGCGATTAAAACTCCTCCTGCAAAAAATGACGTTTTTATATTTGGAAGAATTATTTTATAAAATGTTTGAAAATGGTTGTAACCGAGTACCCTGGAAGCATCTTCTAGTTTTCTATCTACAGATTTTAATCCAGCGGATAAATTAAGATATGCATATGGATAACACAACGAACTCAAACAAATCCAAGCGCCCCAAAATCCATATATATTAGGTATATTTGTTGAGAAACCTAAACTATTAATAAAATCAAAAATTTCACCTTTTGGGCCATAAAATAAAATAAAAATATACCCAGCGAAATAACTAGGTATTACTAATGGAATTATAAGTAATATTCTCCAGATTTTTTTATATTTCAAATTACACATTTCTGTAGCCCAAGACAGAAATAAACCAATAATTGAACTGGTTATGGTAACTGAAATAACTAAAAGAAGGGTATTTGTAATTAGATTTAAGTAATTAATAGAGAAAAGCTTTTCTATTGAATTGAATATTTCTGTGATCCCAAATTCAAAAAGAAAAATAAAAGGTACACAAAATAATACAAAAATAAAAAAAATTAGAATTCGGTTGATTACAAACATAAAAAATTTCTCGTGGTAAATTATTGTAATTCAGTAAAATAAAAAAAACATTCTTTTATTCATTAAAATCTTACAAAAAGAAACAACCCTAATTAAGTAACACAATAATTAGGGTTGTTCTAGAAGCAGAGATGATTATAATTTCATCTTAAAATTTGGTATTGTTGAATATTATTCTGGTAATGCTCCAGCTTCTTGTAGTAGTTTAGCTGAACCTTCAATATCAGCAAGTTCCGATAAACTAATATCAGGTTGTTTGATATCTCCCATAGCGGTAATTAAAGGATGAGTTTTTACTCCTTCAATTAAAGGATATTCTCTAATATTATTTACAAAGTAACTTTGAGCAATTTTTGAAGTCATAAATGTAACAAATTGTTCAGCATTAGATTTATTTTCTGATGTACTTAGTATAGCTACGGGGGAAACCATTACTAATGATCCAGGACCGCCACCAAGTAAGTGATGATTTCTAGCTTTGAATTGATCACCTTCACCAGCATCTAAAACAAATTTATATAGATAGTAGTGATTTACTAAACCTATATCTATTTCAGATTTTCCTGCAGCCTCAACCTGAGGAGTATTTTTAGGATAAACAGCTACTTCGTTAGCTATCATACATTCAATCCATGATTTAGTTTTTTCTTCGCCCCATAGTTGTCTCATAGCAGTAACCATTGTTTGGAATGAAGAATTTGTTGGAGCCCAACCCATTCGACCTTTCCATTTTTCGTCACACAATCCATTTAATGTAAGTGGAAGATCTTCAGGTTTTACGTTATCAGTGTTATAAACAAGAACTCTTGCACGACCTGTAACTCCAACCCATTTACCTTGATCAGATTTAGCCCAATCAGGGATTTGTTCTAATATATCTCCAGATAGAGGAGATAACATATCAACTACACTACCAACAGCACCTGGATCTTGAGCATAAAATACATCAGCAGGAGATTTATCTCCTTCAAGCATCAATTGAGAAGCTATTTCAGTACTAGTTCCATAATTTACGTCAACTTCAATTCCAGTCATAGATTGGAATTGTTCAATTATTGGACCCACTAAACTCTCTTTTCTGCCTGAGTAAATAACAAGTTTACCTGCTGGCTTTTCTACTTCAAGTACCTCTTTTACTACTTTTTCAACTTCAACTTCTTTAATTACTTCAACCTTTTTAATCACCTCAACAGGTACTTCCTTGATTTTATCTACTTCTACCACTCTTTCGACTTCAACTTGTACCTCTTTAATCACTTCAACAGGCACTTCTTTAATCACCTCGACAGGTACTTCTTTTATTATCTCTTCAGCTTCAGAACAAGCAAAAGAAAAAGATAATAAAATAACTATAGACAAGAAGAGGTAATATTTTTTATGACTAAACATACTAAATTCCTTTTATTAATACTTTGAATAGATATCTTGAATGTAATATCCGTAAACAACCAGATTAATTAGTATACATTAATAATTTAGTTTGTACATACAAAATATATAGTATTTATTTATTAAATCAAAAATATAAGATAAGAATTATAATTATTTAATGTAATAACTAATATTTATTAATTATTAATAAATATTGTTTACAAATTATAATTTAAGATTTATTATTTAAATATACCTTTAAAATAAATCTATTTA
>CAZBHC010000036.1:0-43695 GCA_964491775.1 uncultured Dehalococcoidales bacterium
ATGATAGTCTACAAAGCAGACAGGATATCTAATTCTGAAAATTCTAAATGGCTTGATAATTATGCTGTCTTAGTATCCGGATCTATAATAAAAGATATCTTGCCTATTTCAGAACTTCCAAATGATGTATCCAATACAATGGAAATATATGATCTAGGGAACATTTTTTTATTACCAGGAATTATAGATGCACATTGTCATATGCATTGTAGTGCAACTTCTAACGCCCAGGAACTAGCTTATAATGAGTCCGATTCACAATTAATTATTCGTGCAGTAAATAATATGCGAAAATGTGTTTTATCTGGAACAACTACTGTAAGAGATTTAGGTTCAAAGAATAATATTGCATTTCCTGTAAAACAAATGATAGATGATAATAATATTCCTGGACCAGATCTGATTTTATCAGGTGCTCCAATTACCATTACAGCTGGTCATTGTTGGATTTTTGGAACTGAAGCAGATTCTAAGGATGAAGTTATAAAAGCTGTAAGAAAACAGGTGAAGGCTGGTGCTAATGTCATTAAAATTATGGCAACAGGAGGTATGTTTACTCCTACATCTAATCCACGTAGAACTCAATATAGTGTAGAAATATTGAAGGAAGTGGTATTAGAGGCAAAAAGATTTAATATTCCTGTTGCAGCTCATACTTTATCTGCTGATGGAGTTGAAGATTGTGTCGAAGCTAAAGTAGACCACTTAATTCATGCAAGGTGGTATGATAAAAACCCTAAAAAAGGTATAGATTTTAGAAAAGAAATAGTAAAAAAAATGGTTGATCAGGAACAATGGGTAGACCCAACATTGGGCCATCAATTATTGAGAAAAGATGTAAATGTAGATCCAATAAATTCAAGCGCCCACGATGGACAAGATAAAAATATGAAATCTCATTGGGCTATTGGAAAAGATGTTCCTATGGAAGAACATATTGAGAAATTATTGATAATGCAGAATCTTGGAGTTCGTTTTACAACAGGCTTGGATATGGGTATGGCATTTGGCAATCATGATAGATCTACGGCCAATGCTTGGTCATTAGTGGAATTTTTGGGTTGGGATAATTGGAAAGCAATTAAAGCTTCAACATCAGATACTGCAGAAGCTCTTGGTTTTGGAGAAAAGATCGGAAGAATAAAGAAAAACTTCACTGCTAATTTTGCTGCATTTTCAAATGATCCTGCCAAAAATATTAGAAATCTATCTGATGCTTCTTCTGTTATTAAGAATGGAAAACCTATAAAAATTAATAATAATGTTTTGATTTAGTTAATTTTTAGTTAAAGCGTCAACAATAGAGTCTACATCGTATACGCAACCACCCCAGGTACCTCCGCTTACGGATTGTAGAGCGGCCCATAACTTAGAATCATCCGGAAGTTTAGGGTGAGGTTTAAGGTCATTGGGAGTAGTTCTATTTTGTAATTCTTTTGTGCCCCAATCAATTCCTAGATCTTTTCCATTTTCTCCTATTAGATTTATTTTTCCAACTAGGTTTATAGTATCAATTTCAATACCGATTAAATCACCATCTCTTAATTTACCTATTGGTCCGCCAGCTAAAGCTTCGGGTCCAACATGTCCAATACAAGCACCCGTTGATACTCCAGAAAAGCGAGCATCTGTAATTAGTGCGATTTTATTTCCATAAGATAAATGTTTTAATGCAGCAGTTAATTGGTACACTTCTTCCATTCCTGTTCCCATAGGGCCTCCACAAGTAACAATCATAATTTCGCCGGGAACTATTTTATTATTGTCAGTTGCTTTTATAGCCTTTATTGCATCTTTTTCAGATCTAAAAACTCTAGCTTTACCTTTGTTTCTGTATATACCATCATTATCAACAACACTAGGATCAATTGCCGTACTCTTAATAACAGATCCTTCAGGAGAGATATTTCCTTTAGGAAAAGTTACAGTACTTGTTAAGCCTCTTGATTTTGCTTTTTGTGCAGACATGATTATATTATCCGGATCAATATGATCTACTTCTTGTAGATATTTTTTCATTTCAAATCTTCTACTTGATTCTTTCCACCAGTTTAAATTTTCGTCCAAAGATTGACCGGTTGCAGTTGTTACATTTGTATTTAATAGCCCAAGTTTTCTTAGATGTAACATCACTTCAGGAACAGCTCCTGCAGCGTAAAGTTGTGAAGTTGGATAACCTGTTGGACCATTAGGTAAAACATCTACTAATCTTGGAACTTTTAAATTTATTCTAATCCAATCTTCTACTAACATTCTTTTTTTTCCTGCGGAATGAGCTATAGCAGGTATGTGTAAGAGTAAATTAGTTGAACCACCAAATGCTGCATGTACCACCATGGCATTATTTAAAGAATCATCGGTTATTATATTTTTTGATTTAATACCTCTATTTTCAAGATAAACAAGTGCTTTAGCTGATCTTTTAGCAATGTCAAACCATGCGGGAGTTCCAGATGGAGATAATGCTGAATGTGTAATTGCTAAGCCAAGAGCTTCAGAGACAACTTGAGATGTTCCTGCAGTTCCAAGAAACTGACATCCTCCACCTGGAGATGCACATGCTCGACACCCTACATCTTGAGCATATCTTAGACTAACTTCTCCTTGAGCAAATCTTGCTCCGATAGATTGTATTTTACCTGTATCTTCGCCAGATTCAGGTGCTAAAGTTACTCCACCAGGTATTAATACTACTGGGCTATCTTTAAGTCCAGCTAATGCCATCATCATTGCTGGTAATCCTTTATCACAAGAAGCGACTCCTAATACTCCTTTAGCTGTTGGTAAGGATCTAGCTAATCTTCTAAAAACTTTAGCTGCGTCATTTCTATAAGGTAAAGAATCTAACATCCCTGTAGTACCATTTGATCTCCCGTCACATGGATCTGAACAAAAAACAGCAAATGGTATTCCTTTTAGTTTTCTGATTTCTAAAGCTGCAGCTCTAACCTGATCTCTTAGTTCGAAATGGCCTGTATGTAATCCTAAAGCTACGGGCGATCCATCGTCGTCTCTAATGCCCCCAGAAGTAGAAAGAATTATAAATTGTTTTCTCATTAGTTCTTTTGGATTCCAACCCATTCCTGCATTTTGTGTCATTCCAAAATGATCTCCACTAGGATTGTCAATTAGAAATTCAGGAGTGAAAGGTAGTTTTCCTTTTGGTCCAGTAGCATGAGTTTGAATGAACTTATTCGTAAAAGTTGAGTTAGATTCCAATATATCTTCTACAGTTACTGAAGAAGTAGCATTCTTATTTTTAGGATTTGATTTCATTTTCATAGATTTTCAGAAAGTATTTATTTGTTGTTTTATAAGCTAATTAAATTCTTATTGTTCCCTATACTATGAAATAATTCGTTAAATTGAGAGCTATTAGAGAATAAATATCGGAATATTTAATTATGGAACATATTTTTGCTGGTAATCCTTTAGATAGAGGAGATGTAGTTAGAAGAGATGAGAGTCTAATTTTAATAAATTCCCAAAATCCGAATGCCAGATATTTAATAATGAAAGACCTTAATCCTTTAGTTATTTCTGAGATTAATCATCTAAAAATTTCTTGGAAGACATTCTCCGAAGTATCAGAAATCTTATCATCAAAAAATAATGAAGAAATAATATTTTTAGGATCTAAAAATAAAAATGATTTTTTTGTTATTAATGTAAACAAACAGGATGATAAATTTTCTAATAATAAAGAAATTTTTTTCGATTCTAGAGAAGTGGCAACTCAATTATCACCTGGAGAATCAGGTATTTTAGCTCAGGCTAGGGCACAATTAATTTGGCATAATAAAACGAGATTTTGTTCTTCATGTGGAAATAAAACAGTTCCTAATAGAGGAGGTCAAGTTCGGCAATGTTCTGAGTGCAAGATGGAACATTTTCCTCGCACAGATCCAGTAGCTATAATGTTAGTTTATAATGGAGAAAATTGTATTTTGGGACAAACTAGAGCTAGGCAAAGGAAGGGATTTTATTCTTGTTTAGCAGGATTTATTGATCAAGGAGAATCAATTGAAGAGGCGGTTAAACGTGAAGTAAAAGAAGAATCAGGTTTATTGGTTGATGATATTGTTTATCATTCATCACAGCCATGGCCTTTTCCTTCCTCATTAATGATTGGATGTCATGCACGTGCTATTACAGAAGAAATTATTTTTGATAAGGAAGAAATGTCTGATGTTAAATGGTTTTCAAAAACGGAGGTTGAATTGGCTATTAATGAACAATCTAGTAAGATTAATGTCCCAGGTTCTGTAGCTATAGCTCATCATCTTATAAAGTCTTGGGTAAATGGAGAAGTACCAGATAAGTAGAAATATGGTATCGAAAGAAAAAAAAGTTAATAATCCTTTGTCTGTTCATGTTATGGCCAAGCCTTCAGGTGCTATATGTAATATTTCATGTGAGTATTGTTTTTATTTAGAAAAAGAAAAATTATATCCTTCTGTTTCTAGATCTAAATGGCAGATGAATGATGAAATATTGGAGAAATATGTTAAGCAATATATTGAAGCTCAAAAAATTCCGGTTGTTAATTTTGCTTGGCAGGGAGGGGAGCCAACTTTACTTGGTGTAGATTTTTATAAGAAAGCTGTAAAATTACAAAAAAAATATTCTAATGGGAAAACAATAACTAATGCATTTCAGACAAACGCAATTCTAATTAATGACGAATGGGCTGAATTTCTTAAAGAAGAAAATTTTTTAATTGGTGTTTCTATAGATGGACCCAAAGATCTTCATGATAAGTATCGTGTAGACAGAGGAGGCAATCCTACTTTTGAAAGAGTTATTGAAGGTTTAAATTCTTTGAAAAAATTTAATGTTGAATTTAATACATTAACTGTTCTTCATAGATTCAATGCCGATTATCCTGAAAAAGTTTATAAATTTTTAAGTGAAGAATTAGACAGTAAATATATGCAATTTATACCGATTGTAGAACGAGAATCACGAACTGATCGAAAGGATAAATTAAAGTTGGTTGATCCTGACCATCAAGAAGCTGATTTAACAGAATGGTCCGTTGGGTCTGAGCAGTATGGAAAATTTTTGGCAAAAATATTTGATTTATGGGTAAGGAAGGATGTTGGAAATAGATTTGTACAAATTTTTGATACAACTTTAGCTTCATGGGTGGGTCAGAATCCAGGGCTATGTATTTTTGCAGAAACTTGTGGAGATGCGATGATTATTGAGCATAACGGAGATGTTTATTCTTGTGATCATTTTGTGTATCCGGATTATAAATTAGGCAATGTCAAGAAAAAAACTATTAGACAAATGACAGACTCTCCTCAACAAAGAAAATTTGGATTGGACAAAAAAAATACATTACCAAAATATTGTCAGGAATGTGAATTTAAATTTGCCTGTAATGGAGGTTGTCCAAAACAGCGTTTTATAAATACTCCTGATGGAGAACCTGGTTTAAACTATTTATGTAAAGGCTATAAAATTTTTTTTGGACATACTTCTCCTTATATGAAATTTATGGCTAATGAAATCAAGTTTGGTCGTCCTCCTTCTAATATAATGACAAGAGCAAAAAAAATAACAACTAATACAGATATTTATTCTGGAGCTCAAAGAAATAAACCTTGTCCTTGTGGTAGTGAAAAAAAATATAAATTTTGTCATGGGAGATAAATACTAGTAATAATTTATGGAGAATTATATGAACTTAAGAAAAAATCGAATAAAACATAAGGTATCAAATGGTGAAATTGCTTTTATTGCAATGGGATTAACTCATCCAGATGATATTGATTCATTTGGACCGAATAATTTTGATGGTATTTGGCTTGAAGGAGAACATGGATGGGTAGATGCCTCAGAGCTAGGTAATTTAACTAGAGCTTGTGATATATGGGGAATGACCTCTGTTGCTAGGATTAATTCTAACGATCAAGGTTTAATATATAGGACTTTAGATAGAGGTGCACAGGCTATAGTAGTTCCACATGTGAATAACAAAAAAGAAGCACAAAATGTTGTTGATGGCGGAAAATTTGCTCCATTAGGAAAAAGAGGATTATTTACAAGTCGTCAAGGATATGGAGTAGAAGATTATTTACTTAAAGCAAATGATGAAACGTCTCTAATTGTATTGATTGAAGATATAAAAGCATGGGAAAACTTAGATGAAATTCTATCCGTAGATGGAATAGATACATTTTTCGTAGCACCATCTGATTTTGCAGCATCTATGGGATATATCAACAATATAACTCATCCTGAAGTACAGGAAAAACTAGATGATTCTATTAATCGGATAGTTAGTTCTGGTAAAACAGCTGGAACATTAGCAAATGATGAAAATGTTGAAAAATTTGTAGATATGGGTGTTAGAGTTATTTCTGTTGGAATATATGATTGGCTTAGTAAAGGATCTAGAAATTTTAGAGATAAAGCGAACTCAGCTTTATAATTTGGATTTTATTATGATAAAAAAATTATTGTTAGTTATTTTCATTTTATTATCTACAATAAATTGTCAAGTAGCTGGTAAAAATCCAGAGGAGGCAGCGATACCAATCATTGAACCTACAGTTGCTAAAAGTTATTGTATGAATGATGAATATCCTGTTGATGCTCCTAAATTTGATGCTGTGAGTCAATCCCAATTTAATAAAGTAAAGTCACAATTTCAAGATAATAATGAAGATTCTTTATACTTAAATCAATATGATATTGTTATTGGAGAAGGACCCTCTCCTACCTTAAATGATTTAGTGACCGTTCATTATTCAGGTTGGCTTGAGGACGGTTGTTTATTTGATGCTTCGTACTTACGTGGAGTACCAAGTAATTTCCTTTTAGTTCAAGTTATAAAAGGTTGGACTGAAACTTTGCAAAGCATGAAAGAAGGTGGGAGAAGAAGAGTAGAAATACCTTCAGAATTAGCATATGGCATTAATGGTAGACCGCCTGTAATTCCTGCGAATGCGACTTTAACATTTGACATAAAATTAGTTAATGTTTTAACTCCAGAAAATGCTAGTGCAACGGCAACTGCCACTGCAAAATAATAAAAATTAAGGTTTAACTACAAGTTTGATACCTTTTCCGAGGGAGGAGTCATATATTGCTTTTTTCACTTGATTTAGAGGATATCTCTTTGAAATCATATTTGTTAGTTTAAGTTTTTGTAATGCTTTTGGTGTTTGATGAAAAACATTTCCTCTCCCAAATGCTCCTTTGAGTGTTATCTCCCTATAGTGCATTTCGTATAAATCAGTCTTTAGATTACTTTTCGCAGGGTTTACACCTATCATCAAGACCTGTCCTCCTGGTTTAGATATCTTAATGCATTTATCTACTAATTCAGGTTTACCCACTGCTTCGATTGCTATATCTATTCCTTTAGAGTCAGTTAAATCATCAATAAATTCTTCCAAATTAGATTCTTTAGGGTCATGCAAAATATCCACATTCATATCTTTTGATATTTCTCTTCTAGATTTAATTGGTTCAGACATAATTACTTCTTTAGCCCCATGAGTTTTTAAAAATCCTGCGCAAAACTGCCCCATTATTCCTCCTCCAATTACTAATGCTCTACTATTTTCTAAATTAGATAACATTTTCACTCCTGAAAGACAACATGATGCTGGTTCAGTCATACACGCTATTTCAAGATCTAAATCATCAGGAATTTTTATAGCATTTTGATTAGGAGCAAATGAAAATTCGGAAAAAAATGGTGTAGATCTTTCTGCATTTTCACATCTAGAAATAGTCCAGTCAATGCAATTTTTACAGTTACCACAACTTGAAGAAGTATTTATAGTAACTCTTTCCCCAATCCTTTTTTTATCTACACCAATTCCTACTTCTGATATTATTCCAGAAGCCTCATGTCCCAAAACTTGTGGAGGTGTAGCAGGAAATAATCCCTGTGTAATATGAACATCGGTACCACAAATTCCTACAGTATCAATTTTTATTTTAACCCAACCTTCTTGTGGATTTAAGTCTGGTACATCATCCAATGTAAAAATATTCTTCCCATGCCAAGTTACTTGTTTCAATTTTAATATCCTAATTTTTTATAATTATTATATAGGTCTAGCTATATTCTATTTGTTGCTATAAATAAAAGAGTATAGAATCCATTTTTAGGCACTTATTATAAATTAGAAAGAAAAATAATATGGATGTAAAGATTAAAGATATAAAAGTTTTTCTTACTGAACCAGATAATATTAGATTGGTAACAGTAAAGATTAATACAACTGAACCAGAATTATATGGGATAGGTGATGCAACTTTTACCCAAAGACCTACAGCGGTCGCTACTGCCATTAATGACTATCTTAAACCTTTTTTGATAGGAAAGAATGTATCTGATATTGAAGATATTTGGCAAACTAGTTATGTTTCTTCATACTGGAGAAATGGTCCTGTTTTAAATAATGCTTTATCTGGAATTGATCAAGCCCTTTGGGACATTAAAGGTAAGATGGCAAATATGCCCGTTTATGATCTACTTGGTGGTAGAGCTAGAGAAGCAGCAGCTGTTTATGTGCATGCCTCAGGTTCAAATGTAGTAGAAGTGGAAGATCAAGTACACTCATTTATCGAAAAAGGTTTTCACCATATTCGTGTTCAAATGGCAACTGAAGGATTAACTTCTAATTATGGGAGTAAGAAAAAAATAAAAAATACTCCTGACCCCAAAGCTTTTACTGGTCCTAAATGGATTACTTCCTGGATACCAGATGAAAGTAATTCTGATTTAATTGTTGCTCATCCTGCAGGTATTTTTGAACCTAAACCGTATCTAAGATCTGCTATTAAACTTTTTGAGCATTTAAGAAATTCTGTAGGTTGG
Organism: uncultured Dehalococcoidales bacterium; assembly: GCA_964491775.1. Lineage (GTDB taxonomy): Bacteria > Chloroflexota > Dehalococcoidia > Lucifugimonadales > Lucifugimonadaceae. The sequence continues at coordinate 8,849 of CAZBHC010000036.1, forward strand.
GATTTCGAAATGTTACATGATGTTCATGAAAGAATACCTCCCATTTTAGGAGTTTGGTTTGCAAAAGAAGTTGAAAAATATCAACTTTTCTTTTTAGAAGATTTATTTAGTCCTGAAGATAATCAATATTTTAAAATGGTTAGAAATCAATGTTCAACCCCTATTGCAATGGGAGAATTATGGAATAATCCTCATGAAGTAATTCCCATGATTAAGGATCGTTTAATTGATTTTATTAGAATACATATGTCTCAGATTGGTGGGATAACTCCAGCTAAGAAAATATCAGCAATGGGAGAGCTATTTAATGTACGTACAGCTTGGCATGGGCCAGGAGATACTTCTCCTGTAGGCCATGCAGCAAATTTAAATTTAGATTTAAATAATTATAATTTTGGCATTCAAGAGTATGCTATTCCACCTGAGAGAACAAGAGAAATGTTTCCAGGTTTTCCAGAGGTAAGAGATGGGTATATGTGGTCAAACGGTAAACCAGGTTTAGGAATAGATTTAAACGAAGAAATGGCAAAAAAATTTCCTTTTAAGGAACGCGCATATGGTGGAGCTTGGGGTCCTGCTAGAAGAGGTGATGGTAGTATGGTTAAACCATAATTATTTTGTTTAAGATATTTATAATAAATTTATTGACAACAAAAATCGGATTATTTCAATAAGACGAAAATATTATAGTATTGATAAATTTGAAAATAATAATTTATAAAAGTAGGGAAATAAAATGGGTAAATTTGACAAAAGAACAGCTATTGTAACTGGAGGTGCTAGAGGTATTGGTGGTGGTACTGCAAGAAAATTAGCGGAGGGGGGTGCTCATGTAATTATTATTGATATTGACGAATCTTCCGCTATTAAAAATGTAAATAATATTAAATCTTCAGGAGGAACAGCCGATTATATAATAGGAGATGTTTCTGAAGAAAATACTATTAAGGAAATGATTGAATTTACCTTACAAAAAACAGGAAGATTGGACATGTTAGTCCAAAACGCATATGGTGGCGGGGCCCATTCTTTTGGTAGTGCTGTTGAAATTAGTTCAGAAGCTTGGGATAGAGGATTAAGTTTATTGGCAAAATCATTATATTTAGGTGCCAAATATGCTGTTCCTGTAATGGAAGAATCTGGAAGTATTTCTAAAGAAGATATTGAATGGTCAGGGGCAGGTTTGAGGCATGGAGAACCTCCAAAACAAAATGTTGGACGAATAATTAATATTTCATCAGTTCATGGACTATTACAGGCTCCTAGAGCACTGATTTATGAAGCCGGTAAGTCAGCTGTAATTGGAATTACTCGCCAAATGGCCATAGATTTTGGTCCATTAGGCATAACAGTAAATGCTATAGCTCCAGGTCATGTAGTAACTGAGAGTGGAGAAGCTATGTGGAGAGAACAAGGTAATGAGGCTGGATTTAAATTATTTGAATTACAATACCCAGTGAGAAGGACTGGTGTCCCAGCAGATATTGCCAATGCTATTTCATTTTTATGCTCAGATGAAGCTTCTTTTATAACAGGTGTGGTTCTTCCTGTTGATGGAGGATTAAGTATACAACTTCCAGAAGAAGCAATTATGTATGTTAAGGATTTCATAGTTGATAATCCTAATTTAAGAACTCATTTTGATGACAGAATCGGATCTTAGTAATAATTTTTTGGATGAAATAATTTGGAGTCTGATAAATTTAAGAAATATAATCCGTCTGTAATAGAGAACAAATGGACAGTTAAGTGGGAGGAAGATGGAATATATAATGCAAAAAATAATGTTAAAGGTAAGGAAAATTATTTTGCATTAAGCATGTTTCCATATCCTTCTGGGAATTTACATATTGGTCACTGGTATGCATTTGCCCCAGCTGATGCTCACGCTCGATTTCGCAGAATGCAAGGATATAATGTAATGCATCCTCAGGGCTTTGATTCCTTTGGTCTACCAGCAGAAAATGCAGCAATAGAAAATGGGATTAATCCTTCTAAATGGACACTAGAAAATATTAATAATTTTCGTAAAGAATTTAGATCTATGGGTACATCATATGATTGGTCAAGAGAACTAGTGACTTCTGATCCAGAATATTACAAATGGAATCAGCATTTTTTTCTAGAATTTTATAATAAAAATTTGGCATACAGGGCTTCAGGATTAGCAAATTGGTGTCCAAAAGATCAAACAACACTCGCTAATGAGCAGGTTAAGGATGGTAGTTGTGAGAGATGCGGCACTGAAGTATTAAAAAAAGAATTGCCTCAATGGTTTTTTCGTATTACTGATTATGCAGAAGAACTTTTAGATATGGACAAGATAAATTGGCCAGAAAAAATAAAAATGATGCAGAGAAATTGGATAGGGAAATCTATAGGTGTGACCATTAAATTTGATTTAGGTGAATTTATTGAAGGTGAATTTATTGAAACATTTACTACGCGTATAGATACTATTTTTGGTGTTACTTTTATTGTGTTATCTCCTGAACATAAAATCTTGAAATCTATAATACAAGATGAACAAAGAGATTCAGTATATTCTTATATAGAAAATTCAGCAAGAATTTCTGAGATAGAAAGAACTTCAACTGAAAGAGACAAAACTGGTGTATTTACAGGAGCATATTGTATCAATCCTCTGAACAATGAACGTATTCCTATTTATGTTGGAGACTATGTATTATCTAGTTATGGTACAGGTGCTGTAATGGGTGTACCTGCACATGATCAAAGAGATTATATTTTTGCCGAAAAATACAACTTAGAAATAAGGGTAGTGGTAAAATCTGCGGAAAATTTTAATATTAATGAAGCTTGGGTGGGAGAAGGAAATTTAATTAATTCTGAAGAATTTAATGGACTAAATAATAATATTGCTAAAGATACAATAGCTGATTTCATAGAAGAAAAAAAATTAGGAACAAGGACAATTACTTATCATTTAAGAGATTGGTTAATTTCTAGGCAAAGATATTGGGGTACGCCTATTCCAATAATTTATTGTGAACAATGCGGAACAGTTCCGGTGCCTTTTGATCATCTACCAGTTTTATTACCGGATAATGTTGAATTTAATCCAACTGGAAAATCTCCTTTGACTCTTAATAAAGAATTTTTATATACTACATGTCCAAAATGTGGTGATGAAGCTAAAAGAGAAACGGATACAATGGATACGTTTGTGGATTCTTCTTGGTACCATTTCAAATTTATGAGTCCTGACTCAAAGGATGTTCCTTTTAGATCTGAAGATCTAATAAATTGGGGGCCAATTCACCAGTATATGGGTGGGGCGGAACATGCAGTAATGCATTTATTGTATTCTAGGTTTTTTACTAAAGCGTTAAGAGATTTAAATTATGTAAATATAAGTGAACCATATACAAAACTTTTTAATCAGGGAATGTTGATTAAAGATCATAAAAAAATTTCAAAAAGATCAAATCCTTTAAATCCTGACCCTGTAATCCAAAAATATGGCTCAGATACATTAAGATCATATTTAATGTTTTTGGGTCCATGGGATCAAGGGGGAGATTGGTCAGATTCAGGAATTAATGGTATATATCGATGGTTAAATAGGGTTTGGACTATCAGTATTAGTAGTAAAAAATTTAATGATATTGGAGATCAAAAAAAAGATGAAACCTTAATTACTTTTTCTCATAAAATCACTAAGAAAATACTTGAAGATATGGAATTATTTAAATTCAATACAGCGATAGCTTCAATGATGGAATACACTAATTTTTTATATAAGATTTATGAAGAAGCTAAAATTTCTAAAGAACTTTGGAATGAATCAATCAGAAGGTTAATATTGCATATGGCACCTATTGCTCCTTATATATCAGAGGAAATTTGGAATGCAAATGGGAATAATAATTCTATTCATCTACAAAATGTCCCAGAATATAATGATTTATACACAATTTCTGAAGATATAACATTAGTTATACAAGTTAATGGAAAAGTTAGAGATCAAATAAAAGTTTCAAGTTCAATTAAAGAAGATGAAGCCTTGAAACTAGCAGTTGGAAGTACAAAAGTACAAAAATTTCTAATAAATAATACTATTAGGAAAAAAATATATATTAAAGGGAAACTTGTAAATATAGTGGCTAACTAAATTACAATATCTAATCCTTCTTAGACCATTTTTTTAAACTTGGCATTTCTCTTCTGGGAGTTTCATGTCTTCCCCATTCAGTAAATGAAACTTCTGCGATATAAATGTTTTCTTTAGAATCTATTGCTAAACTGTGTGGCCATAAAAATTGATCAAAGTTTTCACCAAAATGTTCATTACCAAAACGTAGAATTTCTGTACCATTTTTATCGTATATTCGGACACAATTACCAATATTTGCGACTCCTCTTTGAACAGGAGCGGGTCCTTGTTCAGCTACATAAATTTTGGTATTTTCTCCATTTCCTGTAACTTCTACAGCAACAGCTTTATGTGCCATCCATTCTCTTCTGTACTCGCCATCAACAGAAAAAATTTGTACTCTATTATTTTCCCTATCACAAACTATAATTTCATCATCATCAATTAAAGCTATATTGTGAGGGAGATTAAATTTTCCAGGTTCAGTTCCTGATTCACCAAATGAAAGAAGATGATTTCCTTCACTGTCGAAGCGATGAATTCTTGAGTTACCATATCCATCACTAATAAAAATTTCTCCTGTTGTTTTTGAAACAACTACATCTGTTGGGCGATTAAACATTTCACCACTTTGTTTTTTTGAAGGTTTTCCTGATCCAAGAGTTAATAAAAATTCTCCTGTTTTTGACATTTTATGAATTTGATGACCAGAGTCATCTACCACCCATAAATTATCTTCATGATCTATAGTTATGGCATGAGGGCGAACAAACCAAGTTTTCCAAAACTGTAGAGAATTTCCATAAGCATCTGTTCTGATTACTGTATCATTTATACTATTATCAGTTCCCCAATAATTAATGACATTACCTTCTTGATCGAGAACAATTACAGGCATATTGCCTCGATTAAATACATATACATTGTCATTGCTATCTACTGCTACGGAGGTAGCTTCCCTTAACCAAAATCCATGAGGTATTTTTGCCCAACCTTCTATAGCTTCATATTTTATAGACTTTTTAGTATTCATATTTATATTTATTGATAATTAATGATAATGAACCTTGAGTTTAATGTGGAATCGTTAAAGGCAGAGTTATTATGATTATGATAATTTTTTATTTTTTTAGAAAGAATGGAGTATTAAATGTTAGCTGATTTAAATAATAAAATTGCACTAATTACTGGAGGAGGGCAAGGTTTAGGGTTAGGTATTGTACAAAGATTAGCTGAACAAGGTGCTGATATTGTTATAGCTGATATCAATGATACGAATGCATTAAATGCTAAAAAGATCATTGAAAAAATGGGTAATAAAGCTTGGACTTCGTATATGGATGTTACAGATAAATTATCAATTAAAAAATCTATTGATGAAATTATTTCTCAAACAAAAAAAATAGATATATTAGTTAACAATGCTGGAGTAGCAGGAGCACCAGGTTCTACAGGTACAGCATTTAGAGATATTGACTGGGAGTTTACATGGAAAGTAAATGTAAAAGGTTTATCTGATGTGACCGAAGCAGTTTTACCACATATGCTTGAGAGAAAATATGGGAAAATAATAAATATTTCTTCTGTGGCGGCCAGAGCTGCAAAATATACTACTGCTTATTATGCGACTTCAAAAATGTCTGTTATAGCTTATACTCAAGCATTAGCTAGAGAATTTGCTTTACAAAATATTAATGTAAATGCTATTGCTCCTGGTAGAATATGGACTGCTTTTCACCAAGATTGGATGGATGAAAGAGAAAAAAGTGGAGATCAAGCTGTAATAGGTAAGGATAAATATAAAGTTTTTATGGATCAATTAAAAGAAGTAATTCCAATGGGTAGACCTCAGACTCCTTCAGAGATAGGAGCATTAGCTGCCTTTTTAGCTTCAGATGATGCTGCTAATATTACAGGACAAACTATACAGTGTGATGGTGGACAAGTTATGGTATAAAAATTTTATACTATATTAAAAAAATTCTGAAAATTTATTTTCAGAAATTTTGTCTAGATTATTTTTCAATCTTACGTTTTTTTGTTTTGATAAATTAGGATCTTGATCAAGAATCGATATAGCTTCTTTTCTTGCTATTTGTAATAAATCTCTATCATGTACAGTAGCGATCTTTAATTCATCCCATCCACTTTGTCTAGTTCCAAGATAATCACCCGGACCTCTTAGGATTAAATCTTCTTCTGATAGTTTAAATCCATCAGAATTATCAACTATTGCATTCAATCTTTTTTCTGAGTTAGGATTCTCAGTAAAATTATTAGATGGTACCAAAAAGCAAAATGATTCATTTTCCCCTCTCCCTACTCGACCTCTAAGTTGGTGTAATTGAGCCATCCCAAATCTTTCAGAACTTAAAATTACAATTACTGTAGCATTGGGTATATCTACTCCAACTTCTATTACAGGAGTGGAAACTAACACATCGATTTCTTTGTCTCTTAATTTTGACATTATTTCTTGTTTTTCATTAATGGACATAGATCCATGTAATAACCCTAATTCTAATTTTGAAAGTTCTCCTGCAGATAATAACTCATATTGATTAGTAGCTGACATTGCTTGTATTTTTTCTGAAGGCTCAATAAAAGGGCATACTATAAAAGCTTGATGTCCTTTAGAAACTTCATTTTCAATAAAATTCCAAACATCTTTAATAGCATCTTCTTGAACTAATTTCGTAGTAATTGTTTTTCTTCCTTTTGGTAATTCTTTAATTGTTGATAAGTCTAAATCTCCATAAATTGTTAGAGCTAAAGTTCTTGGAATAGGTGTTGCAGAAAGTGCTAATAAATGAGGAACCGGAGATCTTTTTGATAGAAAATTTCTTTGCTCAACACCAAATCTATGCTGTTCATCTACGACTACCATTCCTAAATTCTTAAATTCTAATGTATCTTGTAAAAGGGTATGGGTGCCAACAATGATATGTATATCTCCTCTTTGTATTAATTTTCTAATTTCATTTTTTATTTTTTGAGAAAGACTTCCGGTAAGAAGAGCTACAACTATAGGAGTATCCAAATTTTTTGAAGTGGAAATTTCGACATATTTTGTTGAACTGAAGATATAAGGTTCTGTCTTCAGTTCTCTGCAAATATTTATAAAATGTTGCTCTGCCAGAACTTCTGTTGGAGATAAAATTACACCCTGATGATTAGATTGTGCAGTGGCAATCAGAGCTGCTAATGCAACTATTGTTTTTCCTGATCCCACTTCTCCTTGTAAAAGACGGGCAACGGGATAATTTGAGTTCATTTCTGCAGATAAATCATTTAGTACTTTTTTTTGTTCATTTGTTAATTCAAAATTTAAACCATCACAAAATTTCTTTATTTTAGATAAAGAATCTTGGATGTTTATGCCAGTATTTTTATTTCTTAGATGTTTTTTCTGAATTGCAACTATTTGATATATTAATAATTCATTAAAAGCTAATCTTTTTCTAGCATTTTCTGCTTCGGGAAATGATTTAGGATAATGAATATCATGAATAGATTTTTGTAAAGACATAAGGTTATTTCTATCTAAAATTTTATTATCTAAAAAGTCTTCAATCAATTGAAAATATTCCTGTAAAATTTTTTGGATTGAAGACCTAATTGATCTTTGGGCGAATCTTTCAGTAGATGAATAAACAGGTAATAATTTACCTATATTTGAAAAAGTAGTTTCAGAACTAATTTCTTGATATTCCGGGTTTATCATTTGAGGTTTTGAACCAACAAAACCGTTTAATTTACCACTTAATGAAAAATTGTAATTTTTTTTAAACATTTTGGCTAAATAAGGCTGTCTGAAAAATACAGCTTCTAGAATACCGGAGTCATCCTTAATCGTAATTTTTGTTCCAGGAAATTTACCCATGAATACTCTATTAGAGCTAAGTATTTTTCCTACTACCGTGAATAAAGAATCTCTCAAAGTAGGTTTTGATAAATCGTTAATGCTGACAATTTTTGAATAATCTATATATCTTTCAGGTAAATTCCATAATAAATCTCTTATAGTTATTTTATTTAATTTATTAAATTTTCCTATAAAAGATCTATGTATCAATCCTGTTTCAGACAGTTTTGATTCTAAGGAAATATTATTTTTTGTTTCAAGAGAATTTAAAAAATGTACTAGTTTTGTTCTTATGATGCGAATCCATTTTATTCTATTTGAAATCGTAAGAGCTGTATAGACAGTTCCATGCAGAGGTGGGGTATCGAGAATCCAGATTAAATTTTTGGGTGTTCTTGATAAAAATTTATCCATTCCACCTAAAACTGTCTCGTCTTTACATCCATTAGAGTATTCAACCTCAAATATTTTTATTAAGGCTTTTATCTTTTCTATATCAGGTTGATTTTTTCTTGTCCTAATCAGATCTTATTCCAGCATATCCTAATACATTTGGGCCACCATATGTACCAACAACAGGTCCTAATTGAAGACTTAGTATGTTTTTATTTGAAGTATTTAATTCAAGTTGATTTTTCAATCTTGAAGGCTCCGTTTGATCAGTAGAATATATAATAGCAGCTGATTCGTAAGGTCCGTTTAAATTAGCTAAATCATGCATTTTTTGGATAGCTTTTTTAGAACTTCTTATTTTTTCTGCAACGTTTACTTCACCTTCATCGAATGTTAAAATTGGTTTAATTTTTAGTAGGGTACCTAATAAACCTCTAGCTTTACCCATTCTTCCACCTTTTACTAGATATTCAATAGTCTCTAGTAAGAAGAAAATATCAGTTCTAGAAATTAACGATTTAGTAAGTGAAGCTATTTCGTCAAGGTTTTTATCTGATTGAACTGCTTCAGATACTTTGATAGCTACTACTGCCAAACCAGCAGAAACAAATCCAGAGTCAATTACTTTGATTGGAATATCAACTTCCTTAGATGCTTGAAGTGCTGCTGAGTAAGTAGCACTAGTCTTAGAAGAAACATGTATGGAAATTATACCGTCATGTGTTTTGGAAAGTTTTTTATATGTTTCTATAAATGTTCCTGCTGAAGGAGCAGAAGTAGTAGGTAAGATATCTCCTTCAAGTAGTCTTTTATAGAAAGTATTTGAATCTATATCTATTCCATCTAAGTATGTTTTTAATCCAAAGTGAACATTTAAAGGGACTATATTAATATTTTTCTCTTCAGCTAATTTTTTAGATATGTCTGAAGTGCTATCCGTAACGACTGCGATGTTCATGTTTTATCCTTATATTTTTTTTGTAGATTATTCGATACTTAGTAAATAATCATATTTATATTGTCCACCATATATTATTTCAATTTCAAAATCATTATTAGTGTCATCTGTTACAAAATCTTCAATTATTTTTGTATCTTTTTTTATTTTAGTATAAATGGTTACCAAAGAATCTTTAGTTGATGTTTGTTTTATCAACTCTTTTAGTACTTTATCTGGTGTACTATCAGTAACAACAATTTTTCCATCAATCCTGCCAATAAATTTATTTGGGCTATTTTTATATACATCGGCTGTTATTATTTCATTTAAAGATTGATTCATATTCTCTATATTTTTATCTATACTAGAATTTTCTTCAAAAGCAAAAATACATGCTATACCAGAAGATATAGATACACTTGGAATGATGGATAAATTCTTTTTAGTTAAATTTATAATTTCGTTAGTATTTTCAAAAATATTTTTGTCATTTGGTAAAAAAATTATGTTTGTTGATTGAATTTTTTCTATAAATTGTACTAAATAATTAATATCTAATTTTCTATCTTTATTAATTGGTATTATGGTTAGGTTATTTTGATTTATTTCTTTCATTAATTTGATTATTCCATCACCATGTGCCACAGAAAGTATAGTTGGGTTATAATCTTTTGTTACTATTTTTTGATTATTTGCCCAGTCATTTGTTTGTTCATCCATATTTTTTATTTCTATATTAGATAAGATTCCCATAGAAGCTCCGAGAGAAATAACATTGCCAGGGTTATCGACGTGAGTATGAATTTTTATAATACTTTCATTGCCCGCTACAACGGTTGATTTTCCAATTTTCGATATTTGGTCCTTAATTTTTTCAAAGTTTAGTTTTTTTCCTTTGATTGCAAAAACAGTACAGTAACCCCAAATTTCTTCTTTTATTCCTTCTAAAAAATCTTCGTTTAGATTTCCCATTTCTGAAAAGTCAGGGATAGGTATATTTACATCAATATTTCCATCGCCTTTATTCTTAATTACATCTAAGGCTCCTATTAGCATAACAGCTAAACCAAAAGCACCAGAATCTACAACGTTAGCTTCTCTTAGTACACTTAGCATAGTCGGAGTTTTTTTGACAGTATCGATAGCTTGAGAGGATAAAATCTCAAGTGTATAAGAGATATCTTTATTATCTATTGCATTTATTTTTTTTGCACAGTCACTATAAACCGTAATCATTGTTCCTGATTCGGGGTTAGGGATTGCATTTAAGGAATTTTCTGAGGCGTATTTGAAAATATTCAGAAAATTTTCTGGTAAAAACTTTTCATTTAAAATGCTTTGTGTCATTCCTTTAAAAAATTGAGTTAAGATTAATCCTGAATTACCTCTTGAACCCAATAATGCTGAATCATACATTTTTTTAGCAAGTTTGCCAGCGTGATATTCTTTATAGTCTTTTAAATCATCTAATATAGAATTTAGTGTTAGAAACATATTTGTTCCTGTATCTCCATCAGGTACAGGGAAGACATTAATTGTATTAATTTTATCTACGTTCTTTTCTAAAGCTTTAGCTCCACCTTCTATTATTTGAAATAGTGTCTCCCCACCTATTTCTAATTTTTTATTTGTTTGAGAATTATTCATAATTTAATAAATTTATAAGTAGAATGGTAATTAAATTTTTTATGTTGTATCTAAATATCCTGTATAATTTTAATTCAATTGCTCTGAGTTCTAAATATATGGATTTAACAACTTTATTATTCTTATAGGGTTAAGTAATGTCAAAATCAAATAAAATACGAGAAAAATTAGGCCTTGGGCCTCTAAAAAAGCCTTTATTTGGAAATAACAGGTCACATGCTTTGAATGCTACTCGTAAAATGTCAAAACCAAATATTCAGAGCAGATGGGTAGAATTAGATGGAGAAAAAGTGAAAGTAAAATTAACAGCTAGGGAAATCCGAACCTTAGACAAAAAAGGTTTAAACTTAGGATAATTATTTTATCTTACTAATCATATCCTCGACCCCTTGTATTATACCTTTTTCACTATTGAGTATACCTGATCCTGAAATCAATGTTGAAGCTCCGGCTAGATATACTGATTTAACATTATCTAGCTTTATTCCTCCATCTACTGCTAGTTCTGTAGAATATTTACCATCATCGATTATTTTGGAAATTGATTCAATTTTTTTTAACATAGCAGTAATAAATTTTTGACCACCAAATCCTGGTTCTACAGTCATTATTAATACTCTGTCGACAATCTTTATAAGGTCAATTATTTTGTTGATAGGAGTAGTTGGTTTAATTGATACCCCTACAAGCATGTTTGTTTTTTTTATATTTTCTACTGTCAAAGCAGGATTTTTCGATGTTTCTACGTGGAAAGTAAATATATTAGCACCTGCATTACTAAATGATTTTATATGATTATCAGGATTAGTTACCATCATATGTACTTCGATAGGTTTTTTTATTAAGGGTCGTATTGATTCTAAAATTGGAAGTCCCATAGATATATTAGGAACAAAATGACCATCCATAACATCAAAATGGAATTCATCAGCTTTGGAATTTTCAATTTCTTTAATTTGACTAGATAGATTACAAAAATTTGCTGAGAGTAATGAAACGGAGATTTTATATTTTTTTTCGGGGATATTGTTTATTTTGGCCATTTTTGATTAATTGTCATATTAGCATTTTTTATTGCATCTTTTATCTGGTTCAAAGAAGTTCCACCTTTTATTTCTCTAGAATTAATCGATTGATTTACGGAAATATTCTTTACATCATCAGAAAAGAATTTTGATATTGATTTATATTCTTCTATGCTTATTTCAGATAAATCCTTACCAAGTTTTTTGCAATGATTTGATAGTTTGGTCATTATTATATGTGACTGTCTAAAAGGTAACCCCTTTTTTGTAAGATAATCAGCTATGTCAGTGGCAAGTATAAATCCTTTTTCTGCTGACGTTTTCATAATTGATTCATTAATAATTAAGTTTTTTACTATGCCGTTTGCTGATTTTATACATGCAAGTGTTGTGTCATAAGCATCGAATGTGCTTTCCTTATCTTCTTGTAAATCGCGATTGTATGATAATGGTAAACCTTTTAAAACTGTTAATATTCCAATTAAATCCCCATAAACTCTACCTGTTTTTCCTCTTATTAATTCTGCAAAATCAGGATTTCTTTTTTGAGTCATAATACTTGATCCAGATGTATATTCATCGGATAAAGAAATGAAATTAAATTCATCTGATGACCAAATAACGATTTCTTCAGATAATTTAGATAAATGGCTCATACATATTGAAGAGGCAGATATAAATTCAACTATAAAATCTCTATCTGAAACTGCATCAATAGAATTATTTGAGATAGAAGAAAATCCTAATTCTTCTGCTACAAATGTTCTGTCAATATTGTATGGTACACCTGAAATTGCTCCAGAACCTAATGGCATAACATCAGAAGAACTATAGGTTTTCTTCCATCTATCAATATCTCGTTGAAACATTTCAAAATAAGCTAAAAAATGATGAGATAACGAAATAGGTTGCGCCTTTTGTAGATGAGTGTATCCAGGTAAGGATACATTTAAATTACTTTCAGCTAAAGATAGTAAACTTAATTGTAATTTTTTTGAATTTTCAATTAAGTCAATACATGCTTCTTTTACCCATAAACGAATATCTGTTGCTACTTGATCATTTCGTGATCTAGCAGTATGTAATTTTCCAGCTTGATCGCCTATAATTTCAAAAAGTCTTGACTCTATATTCATATGAATATCTTCAAGTTTTTCATCCCAAGGAAATTTTTCTGATTCGATTTCTTTTTGAATTTTTATTAAACCTGAAACTATTAATTTAGAATCCGCATCACTAATAATTTGTTGTTTACCTAACATTTTTGCATGAGCTATAGATACTGAAATATCTTGTCGATATAATCGCTTATCGAAATTTAGCGATACAGTAAAATTACTAGCCAATTCCGAACCTCTTGCTGATGAAGCTGGATCTATTTCTTTATTTGAGGACATATTGGTGAAACTTTCTTATTTAGCATCTTTATATGTTTGTTTTTTAGCCTGTGTTCTTGATGATAGAGAAAAAATATCTATAAATCCTGTTGCAGCTGAATGGTCAAAAATATCCTCGGTTGAATATGTTGCAAGTTCAAAATCATATAAAGAATAATTAGATTTTGTACCTATAACTGTCGTAGAACCCTTAAATAATCTAATTTTCACTTCACCTGAAGTAAATTTTAAAACATCATCTATAAATGCATCTATATTAGATCTTAACTCTGTAAACCATTTCCCGTCATATACTAAATCAGCATATATTTGAGAAAGATTCTGCTTAACTCTTTGTTGTTCTCTGGATAAACACATTGTTTCTAGAGAATTTATTGCTGTGTGTAGTACGATTGCGGCTGGTGTTTCGTATATTTCTCTGGATTTAATTCCTACGAGTCGATTTTCTAAATGATCAATTCTTCCAACACCATGATTTCCTGCTATAGCATTAAGTTCTTCAATTAATTCAACTCCCGACAATTTTTTTTTATTTAAAGAGACTGGAATTCCTTTTTTAAACCCTATAACAACATCCTCAAAATTATTAGGGGTATTTTCTATAGGTTTAGTCCAAGAATATGCATCTTCTGGAGGGATTATCCAGGCGTCCTCAAGATCTTCTCCCTCTATAGCTTGTCCCCATAAATTTCTATCTATCGAATAGACCTTCTGTTTATCACCGACTTCTCTTAGTTCTAATCCAACTTTTTTAGCGTACATTTTTTCTTCATCTCTAGACATCCCCCACTCTCTAGCAGGAGCAATAATTTTTATTTGATCGGTGTGGGCAGAAAGAGTCATAATTCCTGAATCAAATCTAACTTGATCATTTCCCTTTCCTGTACAACCATGAGCGATATATGTTGCACCGTGTAATTTGGCCGCTTCTACTAATTTTTTTGCCATCAAAGGACGTCCTAGGGCTGTAGATAATGGGTAAACACCTTCATAAAGAGCTCCAGCTTTTAGACCTTTAAAAATGTAATTATTTACAAATTCATCTTTAACATCCCATATTAAAGTGTCTAAAGCACCTGCGAATTTTGCTCTTTCTTCGACACCATCTAATTCAGGTCCTCCGCCAAGATCAAGAGTTAAAGTGATAACATCAATATTATATTCTTCTTTTATCCAAGCTACAGAAATAGTAGAATCCATTCCTCCGCTATATGCTAGAATGCATTTTTCTTTAGACATAATTATTTATAATACCTTTTTATTAGTTTACTGTTTTTGATAATGATTCATCCAGTATCTTTATCGCTACATCTATTTCTTTTTGTGAAACATTTAATGGAGGCATAAAACGAAGCATATTTGGTCTAACGGCGTTTAGTAACAAACCTTTTTCTAGGCAAATTTTAACTATTTCTGATGAAACATCTTTATTCATTTCCATTCCAATTAATAGCCCCATGCCTCTAATTTCGATTATAAAATTATATTTATTTTTTAAAGTTTCAAGTTTTTTTGTTAAATATGCTCCATTTTCTAATGCAAGAGAGGGAATATTATTCTTAACCATGTAATTAGCAGCAGCCTTACCTGCAGCAGTGGTTAAAGCATTCCCGCCAAATGTTGAGCCATGATCTCCAGGTTCAAGAACAGAACAATATTCTTTTGAGGCAAATGCACCTAAAGGAGTCCCGGCACCTAGTGCTTTACCCAAAGTCATCACATCGGGTTCTATATTCTTAAATCTTTGATACCCAAATAATTTACCTAATCTACCCATCCCAGTTTGAACCTCATCTAGCATAAAGAGTATATTATTATCTTTACAGAAATTCATGACTGATTCTAAATAATTTTCATCAGGGACATTAACCCCACCTTCTCCTTGAATTGGCTCTAAAAGAATAGCACATGTTTTATCTTTACTGAAAACTTCTTTAATTGCAGGTAAATTATTGTATTTTACATTTATAAATCCAGGCATTAAAGGTTTCCAATTTTCTTGGTAATGTGGTTGACCAGTAGCAGCCATCATTGCTTGAGTTCTACCATGGAATGAATCAAGTGCTGTTATTATTTCATATGCTCCTCCTAACTCTTTCTTACCCCATTTTCTAGCTAATTTACAAGCACCTTCATTTGCTTCAGCTCCTGAGTTACAAAAGAATACCCTGTCTATATCAGAGTTTTCAACAATTATTTCTGCTAAACCAAGTTGGGGTGTGGTAAAAAATAGATTTGACATCTGTATTATTTTAGATGATTGATCTTGAATAGCTTTTGTTGTTTCAGGATGAGAATGTCCTAAATTTAAAACAGCCCAACCGGCTGTAAAATCTAAATATGATTTATTTTCATTATCATATACATAAGAACCGGAGCCTCTTACTAGCACAGGTGGCATTCTATTTACTACTTGCATATAGTATTTAGATTCCAAGTCTTTATATTCTGAAGATTTTACCATTTATATATTCCTTATTTTTGAGATGATATATTTCTTAATCTTTATCTTGCAACTATATATGATCTATTTTTAAGTATCCCTTTAAAACTTATTGACATTATATATTATGTAATTTTTGTCCCTATTTTTTTACCCGAAATACAATCTGTTAAAGCACCTTTTATTCTTCCGTCTATAATATAACCGGATTTAATTTTTTTTGATGCTAAGATACAAGCTTGTATCTTAGGTATCATTCCTCCTATAGCTATACCAGTGTCAATTAATTCTTTAGCCTGTAAAGTAGTCATATGAGGGATCACTCTTTTTCTAACATCCATTACTCCAGGTACATCAGTCTGAAAAATCAACATATTTGCATTTAAGGACTTGGCAATATGTCCAGCTGCTGTATCTGCATTAATATTTAATATTTGGTCGTCTGTATTTTCTGAATTTATGTTTATTGCTGCAGGGGATATGATTGGTATAAGGCCCAAATCAACAATTCTTTTTATAAATGAAGTATTTGTTTCTACAATTTCTCCTACATATCCAAGATCAGGAGATTTAATTGTAGCTTTCAGTATACTTCCATCCAATCCAGATAAACCTATAACATTTTGATTCAAATTATTAAACTCAGCAACTAACTGAGAATTTACTAATCCGGTTAATACCGCTATTGCTATATCTAATGTAATTTTATTTGTTTTTCTCAACCCATTTACAAATTCAGGCATAATACCTAATTTTTTTATCCATTCATTTATTTCTTTTCCTCCTCCATGTATTATCACTGGAGAATAACCAGATTTTTTTATTGAAATAATATCTGGGATTGTACTGTCACCCTGTCCTAGGGTACTCCCGCCTATCTTAATTACTATAATTTTATTTTTATTATCTATGGATTGATCAATCATACTGATGTCATATATTAAAATTGTTTAAAATTAAAATAATTAAGTAGTGTAAGCGGAATTGAAAATTACGTATTCTTCTGTTAAATCACTTCCCCAAGCTTGTCCATAGCCATTTCCAATATTTAAGCTAACCTTAATTAAAACTTCTTTTTTGCCTAGTGCCGTGATCACACTTTGAACGTTATAAGCAATACCTTTTCCTTCAGAAGCGATTTGAATTCCATTAATATATAGATCAATTTTAGATTCTTCTAAATCAATTCCTGTTTTACCTACTGCCATTAAAATTCTTCCCCAGTTTGGATCTCTACCATATACTGCAGTTCTAACAAGTAGAGAACTCGCCACGGACCTTGAAGCTAAAAGAGCATCATTATCGCTTTTTGCTCCTTCTACGGTAACTTCAATTAATTTAGAAGCACCTTCACCATCTTTAGCGATTTCCTTAGCTAGATACTGACATATTTTAGTTACAGCTTCACTAAATAGATTAGAAATATCTTTATCATCAATATTTACTCCAGATTTTCCATTGGCGAAAATTAGAACAGTATCATTAGTACTTTGATCTCCATCTACATCAGTTTGATTAAATGACTTTTTAATAGCTTCAGATAATATTTTTTGTAATAAATCTTTTTCTATGCTTGCATCTGTAGTTATGAATGCTAGCATAGTTGCCATATTTGGATGAATCATCCCTGATCCTTTAGCTACTCCTGCTAAATTAATTTTCTTATCACCTAACTCAATAATTAAGGCAATTTCTTTGGTTTTTTTATCTGTGGTTAAAATTGATTTAGCAAACTCTTTTCCTGTTTCATTTGAGAGAGCAATTTTTGGAATATACTCTCTCATTAATGCCATAGGTAGTTCTATACCAATTATTCCTGTAGATGCTACCAGAATTTCTTCTTCATCAACATTTAAGAATTTTGCTGTAATATTTGTAGTTTCTTTCGCATCTAAATAACCTTGTTCTCCTACAGAACAGTTTGCGCATCCTGAATTTGCAACTAACCCTCTAATTTTTCTATTAGAATTTACTCTCTGTTTTGTAAGTGTTACAGAAGGAGAAAGAATACTATTTTGAGAGTATGTTCCAGCAACTGTACAAGGTTCATCAGAAAATAATATTCCAATATCTTTTTTATCTTCTCCAGGTGTTTTTATACCAGCAAAAATCGCTCCTGATCTAAATCCTTTAGGTGAACTTATGGAGCCATTTTCTATGATTTTTATTGATGATTTCATAGTTTATTTCTCAATTTTGATTATTTTTTAATAAAAAGACTCAAATATTTATAGAGTATTTATTTGTGAGTATAACAAGCATAACTTATTTTGTTGTACAGTGTTAATATCAACTTTTAATCTGAATTTGTTTTATAAACACTATCACGTCTAAGGGAACTCTATGAATAATGAAATAAATACTGATGTATTAATTGCTGGTCTAGGTGCTGCTGCATATTCTGCAGCATTGTATTGTAAAAGATATCAAATTGATACCGTAATAGTAGGAGAGGAATTTGGAGGTGAAACAGCCATAGGAGGATTGATTGAAAATTACCCTGGACAACCTGATATAGACGGTTTTGATCTCATGATGAAATTTAAAGAGCAAGTAGATAATTTAAATACAGAGACATTTGATTCTAATTTAAAAAGTGTAGAAAAAATTTCAGATGGAAATTTTAGATCTACTTTAGATAGTGGTGAGATTTTTTTGTCCAAATCTGTTATTTTAGCTATGGGTAGAGAGAGGCGTAAACTTGGTTTAGATAATGAAGAAGAATGGATGGGGAAAGGAGTTTCTTATTGTTCGACATGTGATGCTCCTTTATATAAAAATAAAGAATCAGTGGCTGTAATTGGTGGAGGTAATGCTGCAGTTGAGGGTGCAATATTATTATCTAAATACGCTAAAAAAGTATATCTCGTATATAGAGGTAGCGCATTTTTTAGACCAGAGCCTATTTTATTAGAAATCTTAAATAACAGTGAAAATATTATTATTCTACTTGAAACTGAAGTAACTTCCTTATTAGGAGATGAAAAAGGATTAAATGGAATAGAAATCAATAAAAAGCTTGATGAAAAAAAACACATTACTTTAGATGGGATTTTCGTAGAAATTGGTGCTGATCCTAGATTGGAAATTCCTAATCAACTAGGATTGAAAATAAATTCTGAAACTGGAGAAGTTCACGTAGATAAGCATCAATCTACATCTGAAACAGGGATTTACGCAGCTGGCGATCTTACTGATGGAACTGATTTAAAACAAACTATTACTGCTGCTTCTCAAGGGGCCATAGCTGCTTTATCAGCTTATCAAAATGTTCTGAACTCTAAAGTAAAAAAGTAATTATATGGCTTTAATTATGGACTGAGGTTTTTCACCTTTTACTATCCTTGTTGCATTTTTCAGACTATTTTCGTAAGCATTTTTTTGAGATTCTATTGCCCTTGTAGCTAAGTGAGGAGTTATGATCACGTTTTCCATTTTTAGTAATGGATTATTAATTTCTATAGGTTCTATTTCAGTTACATCTAAACCGGCTGCAAAAATTTCATTATTTAATAATGCTTCAATCATCGCTTTTTCATCAACCACTGGCCCACGACATGTATTAATGAATATAGCTGTTTTTTTCATTAATCTGAATTCATCTTTTGAAATCATATGTTTTGTAGTTCGATCCAAAGGTACATGTATAGTTATAATGTCTGATGTTTCTAGAAGTTCGTGTAACTCTAGATATTTTGCCCCTGAATCTTTTATGTAGTTTGTTTCGAAATCTAAATTATCATAATAAACTAATTCACATTCCCATCCGCGTAATCTTTTTGCTACACGAGAACCTATTCGACCTAAGCCAATTATTCCAATACGTTTATCAACAAGTGTATGGAATTCTTCTAGATCTCCCTTCACGTCATCCATCCATTTTCCATTTTTAACTGAAGTTATTTGTTGATCTAATTTTCTGTTAACAGAGAACATTAGATTTATTGCATGTTCTGCTACAGCTACAGCATTTGCTCCATTATTATTTGCTACATCTACTCCTAGTTCTGATAGTTTAATTTTATCTAACCAATCTGTTCCAGCACTAAAAGTTTGGATGAGTTTTAATGAAGGGATTTTTTCTGCAATGTATGTAATTTCAGGGAAAGTTGTTGTTGGGAAAATGACTAAAGCGTTTTTACATTGTTCAATTACTTTCTCAATAGGTTGAGAAGTATCTACATAAAATAGTTCTAATTCCTTATAATTTTTTGCATAAGAATTTAGTTCTTTTATTGTTTTAGCGTCAATTTTGGATTTAATATCCCCTTTAGTAGGGCCTAAAACTACTACTTTATTAGACATTCTAGTTTGCTCCTTTTTATATTCAAGTGCACATTCACTATATTATAAATAAACAACTATGATTATACTTAAATGTAAAAAAATTTAAACCTCAATTTTTTATAAAGTAAGTTATATATATTTTGAAATCAGTAATAATAAAGACTCCCGCAACTACTGCAAATTTAGGTCCAGGTTTTGATTGTTTAGGAATTGCATTAGATTTATGGAATGAATTGAAAGTTACAGAAGGCGACTTTAGTATTGAAATTGAGGGTGAAGGTATGAATCAAATACCTTTAGATTCTAGAAATTTAATAGTTACTGGGTTAGAAGCAGTATTTAACTATATCGGTAAAAAACCGAAAAAATATTCTTATATTTGTAATAATAAGATTCCTTTTTCAAGAGGATTAGGAAGCAGTTCAGCTGCTATAGTTTCAGGTCTTTTAGCAGGGTCAGTTTTGAGTGGAGCAAATTTGGATAAGGAGGATTTAGTAAATTTAGCTTCTGAAATTGAAGGTCATCCTGACAATGTAGCTCCTGCAATATATGGAGGTTTTACTATAGGTTTAAAGGAGCAAAATAAATGGATAATAGATGAAGTATCTATTCCTAAAGAAGTGAATGCTATTTTATTTATACCAAATTTTTATATTGATACACATCAATCACGATCAAATCTTCCAGAAAACATTTCAAGATCTGATGTTATTTATAATATAGCAAGAGTTGCTTTATTGATTAATTCCTTCAATAAACAGAGTTTTAATTTACTTAATATTGCAACAAAAGATAAAATACATCAACCATATCGATCAGGAAATATTCCAGGCTATCAATCTATTGTTAAAGGTGCAATTAAAGGTGGGGCTAGTGGCGTATATATATCAGGTTCTGGACCCACAATAGTTGCAATAACTAGAGGAAAAGAAGTTACTGTTAGATATGAAATGGCTGAGGCTGCCAGATTATCTCAAGTTGAAGGGGAATCTATAATTGTTCCTATTTCTGATACTGGAGCATTTATCGATAGTTATGAATAAAAAAAATATAATAGTACAGAAATATGGAGGCAGCTCTGTATCTAATCCTCAGAATATTCAAAAGATTGCTGAAGCAATAATAGATAGAAAAAAATCTGGAGATTTATTAGTAGTTGTAGTTTCCGCAATGGGAGATAGTACAGATGAATTAATAAGTATTGCTAATTCTGTTACTAAAAATAATTTATCTTCTCTTAGAGAAATGGATATTTTACTTTCAACAGGGGAACTTGTCAGTTCAGCATTAATGTCAATGGCATTAATTTCTAAAAATTGTGATGCTATAAGTCTTAGTGGTTTACAAGCAGGGATACAAACAGATCCTATTCATGGTTCAGCTAGAATTTCAAATATAAAAACAGATAGAATTTTAAATGAAATTCATAAAGGGAATGTAGTAGTAATTGCTGGATTTCAAGGGTTTTCTAATGATGGAGATACAACTACTTTAGGTAGAGGCGGTTCTGATACATCTGCGGTAGCTTTAGCTGTTTCTCTAGGTGCTATAAGATGTGAAATTTTTACAGATGTTGAAGGTATTTTTACAACTGATCCCAGGATAATTAATTCTGCAAAAAAATTAAAGGAAATAAACTTCAATGAAATGTTGGAAATGGCTTCTTTGGGAGCTAAGATGAATCCGAGATCAATAGAATTAGCAGCAATAAATGACATGCCTATTTATGTATGTTCTACGTTTTCAAAATCTGAAGGAACCTTAATACATGGAGGAAACAATATGGAAGATATTAATCCAATAACTGGGATAGCGATTGATCGCAATATAAGTAAAATTTCTATTATAGGTATCAAAGATGAGCCTGGTATAGCAGCTAATTTACTAAAACCTTTATCAGATGAAGGTATTAGTGTAGATGTTATAGTTCAAAACTCTAGTATTAATGGGAACACTGATTTTACATTCACGGTATCAGATTCTGATTTAAATAGAGCAACAAAATTAATTGAGAATCAAAATGAAATATCATACAGTCAGGTTATAACAGGAAAAGGTTTATCTAAAGTAAGTTTAGTAGGAACAGGAATGCAAAATTCTCCGGGTTATGCTTCAAAAATGTTTAAAACTTTAGCAGATTCTAACGTAAATATTGATATGATCACTACTTCAGAAATAAGGATTACAGTAATAATTAAGTCTGAACTTGTTGAAATAGCTGTTAGTAATTTACATAAATCTTTTAATTTGGATAAGTCGTAATAATAGTTATTTAATAAATAGTTTTTTATGTTTCTCAGTATTATTATTCCAGCATACAACGAATCTAATAGGATTAATAAAACAGTAAATGAATTAATAGATTACTTTGACAACAAAAAATATAAATGGGAAATTATTGTTGTTGATGATGGATCAATAGATGAAACTAGAAATGAAGTTTCTAAAATAGTTAAGTCGGATAATAGAGTAAAACTAATTATTTCTAAAAAAAACTTCGGGAAAGGTGATGCTGTTGGTAAAGGGATGCTTGAAGCTAATGGAGAGTGGCGATTTTTATGTGATGCAGATCTATCTATGCCTATAGGGAATATTGAAAGATTTATTTCTTATACAAATAAATATGATTTAATTATAGGATCAAGAGAGGTTATTGGATCTAATAGATATGATGAACCTTTTTACAGGCATTTATATGGCAAATTATTTAATATATTTGTTAAGATTTTGATTTTTTCAGAAATTCAGGATACTCAGTGTGGATTTAAGTTATTTCGTGGTAAGGCAGCAGAAAATATTTTTTCCAAACAATTAATTAGAGGGTTTGCGTTTGATGTTGAAAGTATTTTTATTGCAAAGCAATTAAATTATTCAATATGTGAGACCGGTATAGAATGGCACCATTCAAAAGGCAGTAAAGTAACGTTAGGTAAAGGTATTAGGGCATTTATAGAAGTAATTAATATAAAGATTAATCATTTAAGAGGTAAATATAATTTAAATAAGAATGATTAAACCTAAAATTGTTGTAGTTATTCCCACATATAACGAAGTTGAGAATATAGGAATAATTATTAATAAATTAAACCTACTAGAACTAAATTTAGGATTTATAATTGTAGATGATTCTTCACCTGATGGAACAGCTGATAAAGCAATTGAAATATCTAGATTATTAGATGGCACCTTTTTTAGAGTCATCAGAAGAGAAAGAAAATCAGGTATTGCTAAAGCATATATTCAAGGTTTTACTGAAGCAATAAATTCTGGCGCAGATATTATTATTCAAATGGATGCAGACCTTTCGCATCCTCCAGAAAAAATAAAAGATTTAGTTATTGAATTAAATGAATTTGATGTTGTTATAGCATCTCGATATATCTCTGAAGGTGGTACAGATAAAGAATATGGGATATTTAGGTTATTATTAAGTAAATATTCTAATTTTTTTATTAGAATATTTCTTGGGATTAAAGTGTTTGATATTACCTCAGGATATAAAGGGTATAAATCTGAAGTATTAAAACAAATCGACTTTAAAAAAATTATATCTACTGGATATATTTTTCAATCTGAGATGATTTTTGAATGTAATAAAAAGAATTTTAAAATGAAGGAAATTCCTTACGTATTTCGTAGTAGAAATTTTGGAAATTCTAAATTGACAATTAAAATTATTATTGAGGCTGTATATAAGTTATTTTTAATAAGCTTAAAGAAATAAACAATAATCTTAATATCCTAAATTAGATAATATTTTTTTTAAAGATAGAACAAATGAATCGATTTCTTCATATGTATTAGATACAGAAACACTTCCACTGCATCTGTTTGATATCAGAAAACCAGAATTAAGTAATGAAATAAAAATTTTATTTAAAAGTGCTTGGTCATTTTTAGAATATGATCGATAATCTGTTACTTGATCAGCTGTACATTGTATTGCGAATAAAGAACCAATTCCTGTAGTAGATAGTGGTGCTTCCATCTCAAGGAATAAATTAGATAATTTGTTTCGTAAATAATCCCCTTTTTTATTTAATTTTTCATATGTATCTTTTTTTAGTGATTTTAAAGTAGTTAATCCTGCTGTAGCAGTAATAGGATTCCCATTGAAAGTTCCGGCATGTTGTACATATTTCTTTGATTTCGAAGGATCCCATAAGTTCATAATTTTTTTATTACCGCCAAATGCTCCAACAGGCATACCTCCTCCAATAACTTTTCCAAAACAAGTAATATCAGGATAAATATCAAAATATTCTTGTGCACCCCCACTTGAAATTCTAAATGAAATCACTTCATCAAAAATTAAAACTATATTATGTTTTTTTGTTAAGTATCTAAGTTTTTCTAAAAAAGATTTTTTTGCAGGAATCATTCCACACTGTCCATTAATAGGCTCTACAATAACTGCAGCAATTTCTTCTGCATTTTCTACTATGATTTTTTCAGCGACGGCATCATTATTAAATGGAATAATTAAAATATCTTCTGTAGCAGAATTCGCAATACCTTCAAAAGCTTTTACTGGCTTAGGTGAATTTTTACTTCCCGCTAAAGATAAATCTGGTGTAACGCTAATTTGAACAGCATCGTGATTACCATGATAAGCTCCTTCACATTTAACAATTTTTTGTTTATGGGTAAATGCTCTAGAAGCTCTTATAGCATTTAAAGTAGCTTCAGTACCAGAGTTAACAAATCTAATTTTTTCGACAGATTTTACTCTTTCACATAAAATTTTAGCCAGTTCTATTATAGGTGAAGTAGGTGCTGAAAAAGAGGTACCTTTTTTTGTTTGATTGATTATAGCTTTTCTGACTTCATCGTTATTGTGTCCTAAAATTAATGTAGTCATATTGTTAATTAAATCAACTCTAATGTTATTATCTATATCTTTAACTTTTGAACCATTTCCTTCAGATAGATAAATTGGAAATGGATTCCAATAAATGGAATTACGTGTATCCCCACCTGGCATTACTTTTTTTGCTTCATCATGTAATTTTTTGGATTTAGGGTTATTGTTAATATATCTTTTTATGTCTGTTTCAAATGTCATATGGTTTATTTTTTTTCAGTAACTTTACCTTCATAGATATTGTACATTTTTGATTTAGGCAAATTTATATTCTTAAAAATGAATTCATCACTTGAAGTAATAAATACCTGTTCATAATCTACTATTGTCTCTAAAACAATTTTTCTTTTTTCTTCATCTAATTCTGAAAGGATATCATCTAAAGCTAATATTGGAGAATATCCAGTTAATTCCTTAAGTATTGAAGCTTCAGATAATTTTAATGCCAATACAATAATTCTACTCTGACCTCTAGATGCTCTTGAACTCGCTAATTCTCCATTAAATTTAATTTCTATATCATCTCTATGAGGGCCCAACAAGGATATTCCCTGAAGAAGTTCTAAATTTTTAATTTTTCTTAAATTTTCTATCATTAGACTTTCAATCTCTTCGCGATTTAAATTATTTATGTTTTGTTGTTTATTAGAAATTTTTGGCCTATAAATAATTTCTATTTCATCTCCTCCAGATAAAATAGCGTGTTGAGGAACTAGGAATTCTATTAATTTTTGTATAGTTCTTTTTCTACTAAGAAAAATATTTGCTCCTTCATATATTAAGCGTTCATCCCAAAAAGACAATTCTTTTTCTGAGGATTTTTTTTCTTTGATTAATTTAAGTAAGTAATTCCTTTGTTTTATTACATTTCTATATCTTTGTAGTGTTCTAATATAATCTTGATCTGTCTGAGAAATTAGAATATCTATATATTTTCTCCTGTTAGACGGAGACCCTGTTAATATTTCTAAATTATTTACTTCGAAACATACGACGTTAATACTTCCAACAAAATCAGGAGATTTTCTAACTAAGCCGTTTACCCTTAATGATTTTCTTAGGATTAGTGATTTGTTTGGATGTGTTTTTCCTGCAGTTACATCAAAATCAATTTGAGCTTGGATATTTTTTGTATCTGATTTACCTATAGCGGAAATTTGTACATGTCCATTTTGCTTTGAAATTTCATTATTAATCAATTCAATCTCAGAAGAAGTTCTCGTTGATTTAGCAATAGCCAACATATATATAGCTTCTATAAGATTACTTTTTCCTTGTCCATTTTTTCCTATGAATATAGAAGTACCATTAGATAAATCAAGATTAGTATCGATGTGGTTTCGAAATCCGCTTATTATTAGTTTTGAGATAAAAATTTTTTTCTCCGATAAAAATAATTAATAATTAATATCAGTAATAAGAAATTATAAAATTTAATATTGTGAAATATACTATATATTCATGAGTTTTACTAAATTACTTGAATAAACTGATAGAAAAAATTGATAATGGATATAAAATCTTATATTAGATACGTAGAAAATCATCCTTCAACTGGAATATTATTTAGAGATATTACTCCTTTAATTTATTCTCCAAAGGTATTTAAATATATAGTAGATAAATTATGTGATCATATTAATCCATCAGAAATTAATGTTATATGTTCTATAGATTCACGCGGTTTTATTTTTGGAGCTCCTGTTTCTTATAAATTATCTATTCCTTTTGTATTATTAAGAAAAAAAGGAAAATTACCTCCAGATGTTTATAGTTCAAACTATCAATTAGAATATGGAAGTTCGACTCTTGAACTTTCTAAAAATTTAATTTCAAATAATAGTAATGTTGCTTTAATTGATGATTTATTAGCTACAGGTGGATCTGCTTTAGCTGCTAATGATCTAATCTTTAAGTCAGGTTCTCTGGTAAAGAAATTTTTATTTGTAATTGAATTATTGGAATTGAATGGAAGAGAAAAATTGCCAAAAAATTCAAATGTTTTTACTGTTATAAAGGACTGATATGAAGTTAGGAATTACATTTGATTTGTGGCTAACTCTTATAGGTGAAATTGAAGGTGGAAGTCAGTCTGTTAGTAGAAATTTATTAAGATCTGAAATTACTCAAAAAAAACTACTTGAATTAAAGGAAAACATTTCTATAGAAGTTATAACTAATTCTTATAAGGAAATTTCGTCAATTATAACTTCTAGACATAATCATGGAGAAGATAAGAATTATTATAAAAGTGTCTCAGATGCATTAAATTTAATGTCACCAGGAATTTCTGAAAGAATAGGTTTGAAGGAGGTTGAAAATATTGGATTATTAATCGATTCAGCATTTTTAAAAATTCCTCCTTATATTTATAATGATACAAGATCTGTTCTAAATGAAATTCATCTTATGGGATTTGAAATGGGTCTTATTTCCAATACAGGATTAACATCACCTGATACTTATAGGAAGTGGTTTAATAATGAAGGATTATCTAAATATTTTTCTGTAATGATGTTTTCAAATGAGATTGGGATAGCTAAACCTAAAGACAAAATATTTCTAAAAACTTTAGAAATTATGAAAATCGATCCAAATTTTATAATGCATATTGGAGATAATTTATTAACTGATATATTTGGAGCTTCTCAAATAGGTATTAATACTACTTGGTTATCTGGACAAGATAATCGAAAACCTATTACAAAACCGAATTTTACAATTTCTAGATTAAATGAATTTCCTGAATTAGTAAGGAATTGGAGAACAACATTAATTTCTTAGTTTTTTTTCCTGTAATTTAGTTCAAAACCAAACCAAATAATTAAATATTCTATAATAGTAAATAAACCTATTAGAAGAGTGGTTTCTAAAAAAAATCTTTGTGGGAACATCATAATTAGTTTATCTTTTCTAGGATCTAATATCCAAAGATCGTTACTAAAAGATAATAAGTGGAATTGAGTAAAAATCCATGAAAAATTTATACTTGAAGCTAGAAGAAAAAAAAGTACTATTGATCCAAAAAGTATCATAGAATATTTAGTTGAGGTAGATAATATTTTATAGGATTCTTTTCTCATTATTATTAATATCAAAAATATGATGCAGAGTAGTCCTATAGTGGAAAAAATAGATATAAAGTAAACTGATTTCATTAGATGTTTCACATCTATCATATGTAAAATTTCTTTTTCACTGTATAGAGGTTCTTCTATATTATTTATCGTGATATTAATGTTTAATCTTTCAGTACTATCAATAAAATAAACTTTAATTTTTTCAGAGGCAAAATTTAAAGTTTCTTCAGGGATTTGTGTTTTATCGGTAATATTATTACGTTCCCAATTATAGTTATAAAGCCAGTCAGAATTAACTAAATAAGTTATGTTTGAAGTTATCAACGATATAGGCATTAGAAGACAAATTACCGTGACAATTATATTATTGATCTTTATCATATTTATACATTAAGTTTTTTGATAAAAATTCCAAAAAAGGTTGTTATTAATTATGGTCAAAGAAGAATTATGTAATTCAACTATGCATTTAAATTTTAATCAATTAGTTTCAATAGTGGAAGATCTTACGGGTCCAGAAGGTTGTCCTTGGGACAAGAAACAAACTCATAAATCTTTAGCTCCACAAATTTTAGAGGAAGTATATGAACTTTTTGAATCTATAGATGAATCTAATCCTAATAAAATCATGGAAGAATTAGGTGATATATTATTACAAATAATTTTTCATTCAGTTTTATTAAAGAAATTAAATAAATTAGATATTAGTGATGTATGTAAAAATATTTCAGAAAAAATGATAACAAGGCATCCTCATGTATTTGGAGATAAAGAATCTAATCTTGATATCAAAACATCTGAAGATGTTGAATTGAAATGGGAGTCACTTAAAAGATTAGAGAAGGATAAAAATAGATCTATTGTCTCTAGTTTACCTAAATCTATGCCAGCATTAGCGTATGCTAGCGAAATTCAAAAGAGGGCTGTTAAATCTGGTATTAAACTGGAGAGTTCTTCTAAAAATTTTGTAAATCATCTTAATGAAACTCAAATGGGGGAAAAATTACTCGGGATTACTTTGGAAATTATTCAGATGGGGTTAGATCCTGAAAGTATACTCAAATCCGCATCCATAAAACTAAAAGACAGAATTATTAGTACTGAAAAAATTTCCAACAAACCATTAGATGAGCTTTCAAAAGACCAATTGAATCAACTTTGGAAACAGACAAAAAGTATCAGTTAAATTGCAGATACTTTTATAGTAGAATCTTTTTTATCTGTAATTTCACCTATCACTTTATGGTCTTTTAATCCGTTGTCATTTAGGTAATTAGACAATTCATTTATTTTTGATTCTTTTACAGACATTAATATTCCTCCAGATGTTTGAGGATCAGCAAGTAAATTTTTATGTTCCATTGTTAAATCTCTTGAGAAATCAACGTAATCTTTCACATATTCTAAGTTTCTAGTTGTACCTCCAGGAAATATATTTTTTTCAACTAATTCCCTAGCCCCTTTAAGTATTGGGACTTTATTTTCTGAAATAATTGCAGATTGTTTACTTTCTATCATCATTTTATGCAAATGACCTAATAATCCAAAACCCGTAATATCGGTGGCAGCTTTCACTTGAAAAAGATTCATAGCTTTTGAAGCAATATTGTTTAATTGTGTCATTGAGGCTATAGCATTATCTAAGTATTCCTGATCGAGCAAATCTTTATTATTTCTTAGGGCAGTTGTGATAATCCCTGTACCGATAGGTTTTGTTAAAATTAAAATATCTCCTGTCATAGCTTGGGAATTTGTAATTTGTTCACCAGTGTTTATGAATCCTGTGACGGCCATACCATATTTAGGTTCTTTATCTTCTATAGTATGCCCACCTACAATAGCCGTATTTGCTTCTTTTGCTTTCGACAATCCTCCTTCCAGTATAGAAGATATTATTTCTATTGGAAGATCTCGAGGGAATGCTGCTATGTTTAATGCAATGATAGGTTTTCCTCCTACAGCATAAATATCAGATAAAGCATTTGCCGCTGCAATTTCTCCATAAATAAAACCTTCGTCTACTATAGGTGCAAAAAAATCTAAAGTAAGAACTAAAGATAAGCGTTCATCTATTTTATATATCGCCGCATCATCACCTGTTTTATGATCAAGCAGAATGTTTTCATCATTATGATGAACGTGAGATAGTTTGCTCAAAATACTTGAGAGCTCGCTCTGTGAAAGCTTTCCAGCTCAACCAGCCGAAGATGCTAATTGAGTTAATCTATAATTATTATGTTGCATGTAATTAATTTAACAAAGAATATATGTAATTAAATTTTATACAATTTGATTAATGTAATAAAATTGTAAGTGAATTTTGAAACAGAATTAAGAGTAATTTAATTGAATAATAATTTTCCAGATATAAATATTCTTCCTATAACTACTCAAAATATAAATGGGGCCCTATCAATTGGCGGTTGTGAATTAAAGAATTTAGTAGAAAAATTTGGGACTCCTCTATATATATATGATGAGGAGACTATAAGATCAATATGTAAACAATTTACATTAGAATTCAATAAATTCTATCAACCTACGAAAATTGAATATTCAACGAAAGCATTCTCGAATCCTGTAGTTAATAACATTATTGATGAAGAAGGTTTAGATATTGATGTGGTTACAGGAGGTGAACTTGCCGTTGCCATTGCTTCAAATTTTCCTGCAAATCGTATAAATTTTCACGGAAATAATAAGAGCGAAATAGAATTACAAGAGGCAATAGAATATGGAATAGGTACTATCACTATTGATTCTTTCCATGAAATAAAACTTTTAGAAAAAATACTTAAGAAAAAATCTAAAATTCAAAAAGTCATGATTAGATTATCACCTAGCATTGATCCTCATACCCATTTACTAACTACTACAGGGATTCTGGATTCTAAATTTGGATTTTCTATTGAAACCGGTGATGCTGAAGAAGCAATAAAACGTGTTCTAAAAATTAGTTCTTTGGAATTATTAGGCGTGCATTTTCACTTAGGTTCTCCTATTTTTGAACTAGATCCATATGTGCAAGCTATAGAATATGTGATTGATTTTTGTGCAAAAATGAGAGATTCTTATGGATTTAAATTAAGTAGATTTAGTCCAGGAGGAGGATTTGCTATTGGATATTTATCAACACAATTACCTCCTGATATTTCTGAGTATGCTAAAGTTATTTCTGATTCATTATTAGAAAGTTGCGAGAAATATAATTTTAATCCTCCTGAGCTAATTGTTGAACCAGGAAGAGCTATTGTTGGTAGATCAGGTGTTGCAATTTATACAGTTGGATCTATAAAAGAAATTCCAGGTGTACGGACTTATGTATCGGTTGATGGTGGTATGGGTGACAATATACGACCTGCTCTTTATGGCTCGGAATATTCTGTCCTTGCAGTAGAAAAAATCAATGAAGAAAATACTAATAAAGTAACTATTTCTGGAAAATTTTGTGAATCAGGAGATGTTTTAGCAAAAGATGTATTATTACCAGATCTAACTAGTGGTGATTTATTAGCATTACCTTCGTCTGGTGCTTATTGTATTGGTATGTCTAGTAACTATAATATGCAAGTTCGACCTGCTGTTTTATTATTAAAAGATGGAATAGCTAAGTTAATCAAACGTCGGGAAACTTATGAAGATTTATTATCAACAAGTATTAATATTGATTAATTGAGCAGTAAATTTACTAATTGGACTACTTTTGGGCAAAATCATGCCCTTAATTTCTTTCTAAAATCTATAGAAAAAAATATGCTTTCTCACGCATATTTGATAAACGGACCGAAAGGAGTAGGCAAACTTACTATAGCTTTAGATTTAGCTTTTTTGGTTAATTTTTCTTATATTTTTCAAGATGATCAAATAATTGATGTACAAAAAAATGATCAAGCTTCTAGGATAAGAAGGGGTTTAAATTCAGATGTCAAAATAATAGATATTGATACCCCTTATTTTTTAGATGGTAAAGAAATTCGATCCAAAATCAATATTTCTATTGAACATATAAAAAATATAAAAAAAGACACTTCAATTAAAGCTTTTGAAGGTAAATCGAAAATATTTATTATTCAAAACTCTCATAGAATGACTACTGAAGCTGCTAATGCGTTTCTAAAGATATTAGAGGAACCATTTGAGGATAATTATTTTATACTAACTACTGATTCAATAAATAATATTCCTAAAACTATTATTTCTAGATGTCAGATAGTTAATCTAAATAGAGTTGAAGAAGATTTAATTTCTGAAATGCTTCAAAACAGATTTCAGCTAGATGTTGATAAGTCCAAAATATTAGCTCATTTCTCAAGAGGATGTCCTGGATGGGCAATTTCTGCAGTAAGTGATGAAATTTTACTTGATTCTTATTATCAAATGTCAAATAGAATATTTGAAATAATATCTGAAAATGTTGAAGGAAGACTTAATTATTCTAGAAAACTTTCCAATCAATTTAGGAAAAGTAGGAGCGAGGTTTATTCTGAATTAGATGGATGGATTGATTGGTTTAGAGATTTAGCATTAATAAAAAATGAACTTCCAGACTATATTCTATTTAGGGAAAATATTGACGCCTATAATAACTTATCTAACAATATTGAAATTGAAGCTATAGTGGATTCTATCAATTTACTTTTTCAAACTAAAGAAAATTTAGATAAAAATGTATCTACGAATCTTGTGTTGGATGTAATGTTATTAGAATTACCAATTTTGAGATAATGAGAAAAATTTTATAAATTAAATATACTGAATATATAAAATAAAAATTATTCATTTGCAAAATAAAAATACACATAAGAATATATCTATTGATGGACCTGCTGCTTCTGGTAAGACTACCTTAGGAGAAGAATTAGCTTTAAGAATTAATTACAAATTTTTAGATACCGGATTGATGTATAGATTTGTTGCATTTCGATCATTGTTGGATGGTATAGATGTAAATAACGAAAAAGCAATTGTAGATATTTCAAATAATATTGATATTTCATCTTTTGATTTACAAAAAGGAGAAGTATATTCTGAAGGAAAAAAAGTAACAGCGTTACTTAAGAAAAGAAATATAGATACTAGTGTTTCGTTAATAGCTAAATATTCAAAAGTAAGAAAAATTTTAGTAAATCACCAAAGACAAATTGCTTTAAATAATAATTTGGTCATGGTAGGAAGAGATATAGGAACGGTAGTTTTACCAGAAGCAGATCATAAATTTTTTATTACAGCGACGCCCGAGATTAGGGCAAAAAGAAGGTTTAAGGATTTATTATTTCTAAATGATCTTTCTTATGAAGAAATACTTTATGATATAAAAAAACGCGATAGTATTGATATATCAAGGGATGACTCTCCTTTGATTCCAGCCAAGGATGCGATTGTTATTGATACAAGTGAAATGAGTTTTGATATTTCAGTTATTGAAATAATGAAATTTTTAGAGGTAATTTAATTTTGAGTGATTGGTTATTTCATTTATGTAATTTTTCTTTTAAAAAAACTTTAACAGTTTTTTCTGATATAAAAATTTCTGGTCAAGAAAATATACCTTTAGATGGTCCTGTTATTATTGTTTCAAATCATATTGCTAATATAGATCCAGCAATTGTGGCAGCTTCTATAAATAGAAGACCAAATTTTTTAGCAAAAAAAGAATTATTTAGTAATACTTTTCTTAACATTTTTTTGAGATCATATGGTGCATATCCTGTAGATAGAGGTAGGGCAGATATTTCAGCTTTAAAATGGGGAGAGAATAAATTAAAATTAGGAGAAGCCTTAATATTGTTTCCTGAGGGCACTAGAAGTAAATCCGGAAAGTTAATGAAAGGAAAATCAGGTGTTGCTAGACTTGCTACATTAACAGAAACTCCAATTGTACCAATAGGTATTTCTGGGTCTGAAAACTTGCAAAATTTATTAAAAGTTCTTGCTCCAATTTCAAAATTAAGAATAAATATTGGTAAAGCATTTACTTTAAAAAAAGAATGTTTTTCTAAGAAAAAAGATTATGATGAAGCTACAAACGAAATAATGATAAAAATAGCAATGCAGTTACCAAATAAATATCATGGCAGTTATCAGATAAGTAAGAATATTAATTTTTCTTATATAAATTAGTTATGAAAAGTATTTAAATATGTGTGGAATTTATGGATATATTGGAGAGCATTCTGCTGGTCAGATACTTGTTAAAGGTTTAAGATCTTTAGAGTATAGAGGTTATGATTCTGCAGGTATTGCTGTCATAGATAATATCGGGAATATTAACATTTCAAAATTTGGAGAACACAAATCTAGTATTGATAAATTAGCAAAAAGTATAAAAGATAATAAATTTAATGGAAACATTGGAATTGGTCATACTAGATGGGCAACACATGGTGAGATTTCAAAAAATAATTCTCATCCGCATTCAGATTCCGACAATACAGTAGCAATAGTTCATAATGGCATTGTCGAAAATTACTTAGAAATTAAACAAAAACTAGAATCTTTAGGTATTAGGTTTTCATCTCAGACGGATAGTGAAATTATAGCCAATTATCTTTCTTATGAAATAAAAAAAGGAGAAAATTTACTTAAGGCGATTTCGAAATTAAAAAAAGTAATAAGAGGTAATTCTTCTATTTTAGCAATATCAATATCAAATCCTGATGAAATAATTGGGATTCGATTAGGAAATGCAGGAGGAATAGTTGTTGGTTTAGATGATAATGCTACATATATATCTTCAGATTTATCTGCTTTATTACCAAGAACCAATAAAATTTTATATTTAGAGAATCA
>CAZBHC010000037.1:0-25315 GCA_964491775.1 uncultured Dehalococcoidales bacterium
TGCACCTGCTCCTGCACCTGCACCTGCTCCTGCACCTGGTCCTGCTGCTGGTCCTGGTCCTGGTCCTGGTGGTCCTGGTCCTGGTCCTGGTGGTCCCGGTCCTGGTTAGAGGAAATAAATCTGAACAATTAAAGAATTACACCTAACTATATTTGAAGATAAATATAAGTTAGGTGTAATTCTTTTAAACTAATTTTTAAATAAATTTATAATTTTAGTAGCATTTATGATTCCATAATTTCCATGGAGAAAGAATAGTTGGATCTTCTTCTGGATGGGTAGTTCTTTCTATGATGAAATATATATCGAATGTCTCTAAGTACTCACCATTGGTATTGTCTCTATTCCATTCTCTACATAAATATCTTCCATAATATCTGCGGTACTCTTCATAATTATCTCTTCTTAGATTACTGAAATATTTTCTCCATCTATTATTAGGAAATTTTCCAGCTACATATTTTGGTTTTTCCCATGAAACAGGGTTTCCTGTTAGTATATCTATTTCTCTACCAGTACTAGTTTTTCCTGGAACAACAACCCATCCATCATCTGTCATTGGATAAGGTGCAAACAATCCCCAGTATTGCATAATTTGAAATGTTGGACCTATCCAATAAATACTATGAGGTAAGTAAAATTTTTCTTCCTCAGTTTCTTTTTCTACATTTATTAAAGATGAAATATTCCAAGTTAAAGTATAAACACTTAGGAAGACAATTAAAATATTAAAGAATGATTTATAAGGTAGGTCTGTCTTATTAGGTTTTATCGTCAAAAAACTTGTTATTTTAGACATTTTAGTTCTATTATTTGCAACCTTACTGTAAAGAAACTCTCCAAATTTACTAAGAATTTTTACTTTATATATATATTTAAAAGGGAATAAAATTGGAGAACATCCAAAGACATATGTCAACCCTTCAAATCCATAATGTTTATTACCATATTGATCTACCACTATCCAAGAATTATTTTCAGACATTATTTCGAAGAATTTTTCATCTGATTGTGCTGGTAACATTTTTGTTTTTCCAACTAAAAAAAGTCCTTTAATTATAAAAACTGTTCTTTTACAAAAAGCACAGTCGTTGTCATAATAAATTGTTAGATTATTCCTTTTTGTATTTGATAAAATTTTTGTGATCCATGTCCAGAAAATACCAGGTATAAAAATTGCTAAGCAAGCAATACTTATTGCTTGAAACCAACCTATATGCATAGTGGTCCACAGTCCGATATGAAAGAAAATGAAAGCGATTACACCAATTATTCTTAGTAGGGAGCTTTTGTATGGTGAGATTAGAAATATTATGCCTATTCTTTGAACATACACAGTGAAAATAGTGAGACTAGTTGTAATTAATGGATATTCACGAATTATTAAGCCTAATTTAGTTGCAAACATATCAAGAGATAAAGCATAGTAAACTCCTAGAAATTCTTTATCCCAAATAGGATCCGATTTCAACATTCCAGCAAAAAAATATATTGAAAGAATTTGGAAAATTAAAGCGAATGATGCTATAGAAGAAACTCTGTCTTGAGACTTTTCTTTATTTATATCTAGTGATTCATCTATAGACCATTTTGCTCCGAGAGGTAGAAAAATTGCCCAAAAAAGAGCTAAACGTAAAATGACATAAGCACCAGTTATTACTGCTGGATTTCTAGCTATTAAAGAAATAGTGAATAACCAAACCATAATTGTTGCGAATCTAGTTTTAAAACCGAATATCAACATAATTATTACTGTCAGATGAAGAATAAAAATTATATTTATTACAGCAGGAACACCACTAATATTGTGTATAGACCAAAGATAATATTCATATCCAGAACCCTGTAGAAGTAATTGTCTAGGCAGGACTCCCCAGTCGGTATAGAATATTCTAAGTTCACCCCATGCCATTATTAGATCATAAAGGCATACTAATCCTACACTGACACGAAATAGCGCTAATGATTTAAGATCTATATAAAAAGATTCTGAAATTAATTTTCTAAATTTTCCCATAAAAAAATTATATCCCCAAAAAAACATAATATAATCTATTACCATAAAAAGATTTAGTACAAAAGAAAGAATAATAATGTCCCCGATTTACTTAAATGAAGATGAAGTAAACAATTTAATCACTGTCAGTGAAGCGATCAATATTTTAGAAAAAGCAACTATAGCTAGATCTGAAGGAAAAATATGGAATCAACCTAGATATAGATTACCCATTAGAAATGGTAATTATAATTTTATGGCTGCATCTTGGCCTGAAAAAAATATTGTAGGTCATAAATCATATACAGCAGGTAAAAATGGCGCTAGTTTCCATAACATGTTATATGGATGTGAAGGAGAGGGACTTTTAGCAATTATTGAATCTAATCGCTTAGGACAAATTAGGACTGGAGCTGCGAGTGGATTAGCATCTAAATTTTTATCAAGAAAATCCAGTAATACTTTAGGAGTTATAGGTACTGGATATCAATCTGAAACTCAAATACAGGCTATTTGTAGTGTAAGGGAAATATCAAAAATAAAAATTTTTTCTAGAAATAAAGAAAAACGCGAATTGTTTAAACAAAAAATGACGAAAATATTAGGAGATAGAATTGTCATTTCTAATTCTTTAGCTGAAGTTTCAGATGGTATTGATATTTTAGTAACTATCACTAATTCAGTTAATCCAGTAATTACATCGGAAATGATTCTCGAAGGTTTACATATTAATGCAGCTGGTAATAATTCTTGGATGAAATCAGAAATAGATATTGAAGCTTTTAATAGGTTTAATATTGTAGTTACCGATGATATTGATCAATCAAAAATAGAATGCGGGGAATTAATTAGAGCTGTAGAAAGAGGTTATTTTTCTTGGGATAAAGTTATCCAACTAGATTCTGTAATATCAGGAAGTGTTCAAGGGAGAAAATCTAATAGAGATATAACTTTATTTGAATCTCAAGGGATAGCATTAGAGGATTTAGCTGTTTCAGAATTCGTTTATAAGAGGGCAATTCAAAATAATATAGGTTTACAGATATAAGTAAAACAGTAAAATGATATTATGAAACCAACCAAAAAACCTAACCTTATTTTTATAATGAGTGATCAGCAAAGATTTGACACTATATCTTGTTATGGAAATGATTGGATTAATACACCTAATCTTAATAAATTATCTGAAGAATCTTTCGTCTTTAAAAATGCATATGTAACACAACCTGTATGTGCTCCAGCTAGAGGTTCAATAATATCTGGTCTTTATCCTCATTCTCATGGAGCACAGGTTAACATGATTCCGATGGATGATGAAGTTATGACGATTGCTCAGATGTTTGATTCAGAATATAAATTAGGCTATTTTGGTAAATGGCATTTAGGTGCTGATCGAGTGAAAAAAGAAGGATGGGATGAATGGATTAGTACTGAAGAACATGAATATCCTGCTGATGGGAAAATTGAATATCCATTGAGTGACTACCATAATTGGTTAGTAAAGAATGATTTTACTCCTACTAAGGAAAATAGTTTTGGAAAAAAAATTTTTTCTCAGGAACATAGAGCAACATTACCTCCAGAATTTCAAATGGCTAGCTTTTTAGCTCAGGAAGCTGAAGGTTTTATTGAAAAATATAAAGATGAACCTTTCGTACTTTTTGTTAATACTTTCGAACCTCATTCTCCTTATTCGGGACCATATAACGGAATGTATGAGCCACACTCTATACCTACGGGTCCAACATTTTTGAAAGAACCACATAATGTGTCTGATATAAATATTCATAGAGCAAAATTTCACACTTCATTTTTAAAAGGGGATAATCAATCCAGTAATGATTATATGAATTCCTATCTTGCTACTTGTGGAGAAGATTTTTCTACAGAAGAAGGTTGGCTAAAACTTAGATCGGATTATTTTGCAAATATTACCTTAGTTGATGAGATGGTAGGAAAAATAAATGATTCAATTTCTTCTTCTAATATTGAAGATAATACCGTTGTTATTTTTACGAGTGATCATGGTGACATGATGGGTGATCATGGGATGATAGAAAAACGTACATTTTATGAAGAATCTGCTAAAGTCCCGATGTTATTCAAAATACCATGGTTAAAAAATAAAGTTATAGAAGGTGATTTTAGTCATATAGATTTAGTACCAACAATTTTGAAATTAATGAACCAGGAGCCTCAATCTAATATACAAGGCAAAGATATAAGTACAATTTTTTTAAATGGGAATCTTTTAGATAATGAAGTAGTTATTGAATGGAACGGAACAGGATCAGTCCAAGATAGGACTTTAGGTACTGAAAAAATAGATTTATTAAATGCAAATCCAAGAAGATCAATTATTATCAACAGGATGAAATTGAATTTAACTCTAAACGATTCTGGAGAGTTGTTTGATCTAAATGAAGATCCTTACGAAGAAAATAACCTATATTATCTTGCTGAGTATCAAGAGATAATTTTAGAAATGAAGAATAAATTAATTCAGTGGCAAATAAATAACGAAGATTATTTTATATTTGAATAACTTTCACTAACTGGATTATTTCTTTCTACCGAATAGAATCTCAAGTAGTTATCTTTTTTATATAATGTGTATAATTATATAATATATGATATGTACTATTGAAGTTTGTATAGGACATTTAGTATATATGAATATAAATTATATATAAAAATAAGAATTAATTGGACATTACTATATTGCAATTTGATATTAATATAAAAGAGTTTGATTATAAATTATTTAATCTTTTTGCTGATAAATCTACAGCGCGCCGTGAAATGATAAAGAATTTGTCTTTATTAGAATTCACCAAAAATCCTAAAAATAGAGGAGTTTTATTACAAAAGAAAATTTTTGAATTAATTCCTAATACATTTTCGAATGAAATTCCTAAAGCTCATAAAACTTTTACACGATGGATTGATGACGAAGAAAAAAATAATTATGTATACAATTTTTCTGATACTGATCCAAAAATTTTATCTTATTTAAACAAACTTCAACTTATTCAAAATGCTATTTTTATCAATTCCCCTCACAGACAAAAATTAACTAATCTTTTTGTCATTAATGCTGAGCGAATCTTTTATCAAATAAACGATCCATTTGGTTCTAAAGTAGATCTTTTAGCTCAGTGGGTTTTGATTTACGAACTTTATTTGCGAGATAGAATAGGAATCACTACTAACGATATAGATGATCTAATTACATATTCTCCATGGGAAGATAATGCATTTCTTTATAGCTCTGCTATTTTAAGTGATTTATGTTCTTATCCTAAAATTAGTATTCTAATTAATAATATTGATGATATTGCTCCTGAATTTTTATCTGAAGAATTTTCTGAATATCATACTTCATTAGTTGCTAGCGCTTATGCTTGGCTTAGAATTCCATTAAAAAGGATGTATTGGGACAATAAATCTACATATCCAGAGGTTATAAGTAATTTAGATATTAATTTTTCTCAAGAGTTTTTTAATAATCTTCCTACTTGGAGACAATTAGTTCAATCAGTAATATCTGGTGAATTATCTTCAATTCCTATTACTAATAATAATTTAGTTGATATTACTACTGATGATAAGGAACATAAGGTAAGTGAACATCCTGATAATATTTATTCTGAACCTAAGAGAAAATTGTCACAAAAAGAATTTCAAGAAATAATGAGAAGCACTAGTACTCGAAATAAGGAAAGATAATTATTTTCCTATCACGATAATAATAGATCCTACCAAACAGAAAATTATTCCAAATATTTCATTAATTCTTAATTTTTCGCCATAAAAAATTATGCCCCAAAAAATTGCAAACACGGGTGAAGTACTAGTTAATATTGCGGTAAGAGTTGCACTATTTGCTTTTAGAGACATGTACCAACAAAGCATAGCTATTGTTATACATAATGAAGATGATAAAACTATTAACTTTTCTTTTTTTGAGATTCCTTTATCTATAGAGTTATTCTTCAGTAATAAAACTGCTCCGAAAATAATGATAGGTATAATACTGCGTATTGTAGTTGCCGTAAGGATATCTGCTTCTAAAAGACCTCTATCATTAAAAAATGTACCACAAGCCCAACAAGAACCTGCGACTATACAGAAAATTACTCCATATAAATATGATGATTTATTTGATAAATTTGAAAATTTCCAGGAAAATAAATTAATTATTGTGATTCCTATTAAAATACTTAATCCTCCTAACAGTATTTGAATATTAAGAATAAGCATATTAATAAATGCATCTAATATTACTGTTATTACCATTACAATGCTGGTAGTTACAGTGAAAGTTATCCCTAGAGGAATTTTTCTTATAGCCATAATATAAAGGATTGTTCCCGTGGTAGCGAACATAGCTCCAATTAGTAAGTATGAGTATGTTGAAGTAGAATATTTAGTAAAAATACTCCATCCTAAAGTAAAAGATATTAAAATCGAAATTATTGATATTGAAATTGTAGATTCAGAAAAAGGAAAGATAAGAACATTTTTAATTTTTGAAGACTTTAGTATTCCTCCCCCAAGGGACCACCAAAAAGCACTGAATAATCCAGTTAGAGAAAAAATTAAATCCATAATTTATTAGATAAGATAAAAAAAATTAATGCCATTTTAATTCATCTTCAATATTTCGTATATTTCGAGGAGGAAATTTCTTAAACGGATACTTTTTAAGTTTTGATTCATTCACAGATATACCTATTCCTGGCTCTTTTGGAAGC
Organism: uncultured Dehalococcoidales bacterium; assembly: GCA_964491775.1. Classification (GTDB taxonomy): domain Bacteria; phylum Chloroflexota; class Dehalococcoidia; order Lucifugimonadales; family Lucifugimonadaceae. Next base: position 6,754 of record CAZBHC010000037.1, read on the forward strand.
TCTATATAACTTTCTTCAGGTTTGATATATCCTATGGAAATATCTTCTGAAGATTTTTCTACACTTATCATATATTCATAGATAAGGAAATTTTTCATTGTTGCTGATGCTTGTAGTCCAGCTGCAAATCCAATAGATGTAGAATTCCATCCATGTGGAGAAACTGGAATATATTGAATTTGGGACATTGAAGCAATTTGAGATAATTCTAATATTCCACCAGTGTTACAAACATCTGGATTGATTATATCGACAGATCGATTTTCTATAATTTCTCTGAATGCATGTATCGTATATAAGGCTTCCCCAGTTACGACGGGTATTTTACTTGACTCTTTAACTTCTTTAATTGCTCTCAAATTATCTGGAGGGCAAGGTTCTTCGAACCAAAAAATATCATACTCTTCCATTTTTTTTAGAGCATTTATTGCGTTTGATGCTGAAAATCTACGATGGGCTTCAATTAATAAATCTACATTTGGACCTACTGCGTCTCTTACATTTTTAACAATTTTTACTGCATGGGCGATCTCATTTTTTGGAACATATTCTCTCCATGGTCCTAAGAAGGGATCAAATTTTAAAGCATTAAACCCTCGTTTATTTACAACTTCAAGTGCTTGTTTAGCTATGGAATCAGGATCAGAACCATTTGACCATCCATTAGCATATACTCTCAATCTTGGTTTCATCATACCACCAAGAAGATTATATACTGGTTGGTCTAGGGCTTTTCCAACTATATCCCAAAGTGCGATTTCGATTCCACTTAAGGCACAGCTTAGATCCATACTAGACCGCTTAGTACTAAAATCCTCGTGTGTAACATGTAAAAAATGTCTTATATTGAAAGGATTTCTATCAATCAAGTATCTTGAAAGTTCAATTATATGTGCTTCAACTTGAATCTCTCTGTCAGATTGTGTGTAACATTCTCCCCATCCAACTATTCCATTATCTGTAAGTAATTTAACATATATGAAATTTTTTCCACTTCCAGGATTCCATTTATAAATTTTCAAATCAATTATCTTCATTTGTTTTTTCTCTTTTGGATTGTTCTTTTATTATCAATTTTATTTGTTTTTTTATTTATTACCACCCCATAAAATTTTTCAGCTCTTTCGTAAGTTATTTTGTTATTTATTACATCCTCATAAACATTATCAGGCTTTCTTTTTTTGGGGTTTCCGTATCCACCACCACCGGGAGTTTGAAAACTAACTGTATCTCCAGGTTCTAAATTTATTACACATTTAGAAGTTAATTCTTTAGGTTTTTTTGATATATGATTAGGATTAAGAATATAATAAGCTTTTCTTCCATCTAACCCCCCAAAAATACCTTTTGGCCCTGCGATATCTCTATCAGAAAGAATTGTGAAAGTAGCATAATCTTTAGGAAAATGATAATCTCGTCTCATTCCTAGACCTCCTCTAAATTTTCCAGGTCCTTCAGAATCGTTTATTAATGAAAGTTGATTTATTTGTACTGGAAAATGGGTTTCAATTTCTTCTACAGGGGCATTCTCTGTGTTTTGTCCATGTTGTTGAACAGCATCTGGGCCATCTGAATTCACCCTTCCGCCATAACCTCCAGCTAGTGCCTCATAATTACAGTGGTATTCTCCTGATTCATTATCAATTATTCCAAAACCTGCTTGTGCCATCATGGCCTTTGTAGATGCTGGTACTTTATCAGGCATAGCTGATGATAAAGCTCTAAACATTAGATCATTAATTCTAACTTGTGTTTCCCATCCTCCCACAACAGGTGCAGGATGTACTGCATTTACGACAGTCCCTTCTGGGGCATTCATTTTTATATGTTTATAAAATCCATGATTTACTTGCATATCATTTGGCATTAATGCTCTCAATACATAAGCACATGCCGCAAATGTCATAGCTTTAGTTGAATTCACAGGTGCCCGTCTTTGTTTATCACAGCCAGTGAAGTCAAAAAAAATAGAATTATCTTTAATTATTATTTCAGTTTTTAGTTTTACAACTTTATCGCTAAAACCGTCAAAATCTATAAATCCTTCAGCTTTATAGTTACCGTTGGGAATTTTTAGTATTTCAGATTTTGTCCGTCGATCAGTATAATCTAATATTGAATTTTTATATAAGTTAAAATTTTTTAGTTTATATTTTTTTATTAATTCTATAAACCTATAAGTACCTACATTATTAGCTGCAATTTGAGCTCTAAAATCACCTGATGTAACTCTTTTAGATCTAATTTGAGCTAATATAAATCTAAAAACATCATCCTTGATTTTACCTTTACTTACTAGTTTAACTGGAGGAATTATAATACCTTCTTGGAAAATTTCCTTAAAAGGTCCTATGGAAGCTGGTGCTCCACCACCTACATCAACATGATGAGCAAGAGTAGCAACATAACCGATTATTTTTTTATTATAAAAAACTGGACCAAAAACAGTTACATCATTTAGATGGGAGCCTCCACCGAAAGGATTATTAACTACCAGCATGTCTCCAGGGTTTAAGTTTTTTGTACCATAATATTTTACAGATTTTGGTAATAATTCTACGAATGACCCAAGATGAACAGGTTGTGTAAATGCTTGAGCTATTGGATTAACATTATGATCGAATAAAGCACAGGAAAAATCTTGACGAGTTTTAACATTTGTTGAATATGCTGACCTTCTTAGAGCTACAGCCATTTCTTCAGTTATCTGAGTCAATGATGAACGAATAACTTCAAATTTAATAGGATCAATTGATGTCACGATGGATTATATTTCGGATTCACTGATTAAAGGGTTAAATGTAATCCTACTTAGTATTTCTTTTCCATTATTGTGGAAATGATGAGTTGAATTTGCAGGTACTATAATAAAATCTCCTTCTTTTATTTTGTATTCTTCACCATCTACCCAAAGTATTCCATTCCCTCTAGTTATATATACTTGATGTTCCCAGTCATGTGAATGATGTTTGCTAGATTCTCCTGGAGCGTGATCATGATAAAGAGAAATAACTGTTGGGGCACCATCATTACTACCAAGCACAGGATTTGAAAAATCTTTTCTATTTTTAATCACTGGTTTCATTGATTATTTTTTCCTTCTAGTATGTATCTTTAAATGAATTATAGTGGAAGTAAAAAAAAACTCTAGATAGGCTTCACAGATCTAATAATATTTTGACATTGTTCACTTGAGTTTTTGTAATCCCAACCAGCTTCTTTTAATGTTGTTTTAGTGACTGTGCACTTAACATAAAAAGATTTTCTTTCTATAGGATCGAATATAAAATATACTTCAAATATGTCATATGAGAAAGAATCATTACTAATTTGACTGATAGGATCTAAATCTGTAAATAAATGTTTATAAAATCCTATTTTTTTATCATTCATAAAAATATATTCTGATTCTATAATTTCTCCATCTACCTCATCGAATTGATTGACAATATAGTCGATAAAATTTTTTTCGTTATTTTGGTTGAAATCGAAAGTTTTATCAGAAATTTCAGATGAAAAAACATTAATTTCTTGTTTGGAATTATATGGATCAATTGGCATAGAAAAATTAACTAATATTTGTTCCTGAGTACCCTCTACTGGAAAAGTTCTTGTTTGGATTGAAATATTTTCAGGAGTAGAAAATTCAAATCCTATCATTTCATTTTTGAAAGTTTTATAACCTTCTCCGGCTGACACCATGAATGAATCTGTAGATGAACAAGATAACATCATATAACTAGTAAATATCAGGATAAATAATTTTTTCATAATATAATTTTTTAGATTTTTTTTATAAAAATCATTTCATAATATACTAATGTATAATTACTTAATCCATTTTTTCAGTAGAGTAAATTATTATGATATCTAAAATTAATGTTCCAATTGATTATGGGGATTCGGAAATAAATGTAGAAGTCCCTAAAGAAAGAACTACAATTATTCGCCCTTTTTATAAGGATGGGGTAAGAGATTCAGTAAAAGAAATCAATAAATCAATCAATAATCCGATATCTTCAAAACCATTATCAGAAATTCAAAAAAATGGAGATAAGGTGAGTATCTCCATTTGTGATGTTACAAGAGCACAACCTAGAATACCTATGCTGGAATCTATTCTTCAAAATCTTCCTGATATTAATATTGAGGATATTTCAATATTAATAGCTACTGGTACCCATAGAGCATGCACAGATAAAGAAATTATAGATATGGTAGGTTATGATATTGCCAGAAAGTATCGAATTATTAATCATGTTGCTCGTGATAAAAACAATTTATATTTTATAGGTAAAACTTCTTCTAATATTAATGTTTATTTAAATAAATTATGGGTTGATGCAGACTTAAAAATCACTACTGGATTTGTAGAACCTCATTTTTTTGCTGGTTTTAGTGGAGGTCCAAAGATGGTTGCTCCAGGTTTAGCAGGGATGGAAACTATCATGGACTTACATAATTTTGAAAGAATTTCAGATCCTAATTCTACATGGGGGAATACTGAGGATAATCCTATTCATAGTGATATTAGAGAGATTGCAAAAATGTGTTTGCCAGATTTTTCTATTGATGTAACTCTAAATGAAAAAAAAGAGATTACTAGAGTTTTTTCAGGATCATTGTTTGAAGAACATAGAATTGCTTGTTTATCTGCAAAAGAAGATGCCATGAAACCGGTAGAATCTCCTTTCGATGTTGTTTTAACAAGTAATTCGGGATTTCCATTAGATCAGAATTTATATCAAGCAGTAAAAGGTATGTCAGCAGCATCTAGGATAGTAAAAGATAAAGGAACGATCATTTGTGCATCAGAATGTAGAGATGGGTTTCCTAATCATGGTCCTTTTTCTTCACTACTAAAATCAAAAGAATCTCCTGCAGAATTATTATTAATGATTCAAGATGAAAATTTTAGCGAGGCAGATCAATGGCAGGTACAAATACAGGCTCAAATACAGGAGAAAGCTCAAATTTTATTAAAGAATTCATATATTAAAGATTCTGAAGTAATGAAATCTCATATTGTTCCTATCTCAGATATTAATTTAGCTATTAATGAATCTTTGGATAAACATGGGGCTAATTCTAGTTTATGTATTTTACCTCAAGGGCCTCAGGTTATTCCTTATTTGATTTAAATTATTTTGGTCTGGCGGATTGAATAATATTTTTGCACTCAGATATAGTTTTTTCTGAATGTTTTTCTACAGGCTTACCATCTACGGAATAAGTTCCTACTGTACAGGTTATATAAAATGAATTTCTTTTTTCTGGATCAAAAATATAATAAATACTAAAAATATCACTATAAAATTCATCAACTTCAACTTTTTCTTCTAAATATACATGTTTATAAAAACCTATATTTTTAGAATCCTTATCTATGTATTCAAATTTTTTATAACTTCTAATAATATTTGAATTGGAATCTATAGCATCTCTTTTATCCAATTCATTACGAACATAATCAACCCAATTATTATCTTTTGGTAATTTAAGATGCGATAAAGGATAAGGAGCTGAAAAAATCATTATAGCTCCATCGGAAAAATAATAATCACCAGGTTCTTCTTCTCTAATCACTACGACATTCATTGGTTCATTTGTAGCGATATGAGTAAGACTTTGAGGTATTATTTCTAATCTTTCTGGAACAGCAAACTCATATCCAATTTCATCATTAATTATGGTTTTATAATCTTCTGGAGGGATAGATTGAAAATCTAGGTTTTCTGATGAGCAACCAAGAATTGATATTAGTGATAGTAAGAATATAAATTTTTTCATTTAGTAAGAATTATTTATATATAATTATAAGTCTATATGAATATAGAAATACTATATTTAAGAGAGATAAAAAGTATTAAAAAGTTTCAATTTCTCTTATTATTTTTATATATCTTTTTGAATAAATCCAAGTAATTAAAGCTTCTGATGATAATGTTATTGCCCATGCTCCGGCCCCAATAAAAGTACCTGAAAAATTTGTAAATAATGTGAAATATAAAATCCAAGATAATAATATTGCTAGTCTCCATAAATTAACGTATAAAATTGGCAAAGTATTTTTTTTGTACATTAAAAAAGCTGAATAGCATTGTTCTATAACTAAGATTGGTGGTAAAAAAGCCAAAATTTTGAATGCTTTCAATGTTTCTTCTGTAAGAGAATTGTCTAATCCCATTAATTTATTTAGGATTAATGAATTAACAGGATTCAATAATATAAACGCAATTGTCAGAGTAAGAGTTACTAATCCTACAATTAAAGATATGTTTCTAATGTAAACAAATTTTATTCCTTTAGATAAAAAAGTGATAACAGTATTTTGCACACCATTTGTAGCCATAGCGACAACACAAAACAATCCAAATCCTATGGAGACTGCTGAGATAGATATTTCAGGATTTTCAGATCGAGAAAGACCAAAATTAATTATTGGTAATGTAAGAGACGGGAGTAAAGCTGCAAAGCATAATGGTAGAAAAAATCTTGTTATTTTACTTATAGATACTGTGGTTTGATTATTTAAGTTTGATGTTGAATTTTTAGGTAGAATCAAATATATAATAATAATTTCGATTAGTGTACCTATACTCATACTAATGCTTCCTACAGATGCTCCATTAATTTTGGTGTAGATCATTAATGAAAAACATAAAATTAAGATTGAAGAAATTCCGAATACAATACCAGTCCATATGATCGAAGGTTTAGAAAATTTTAATGCCAATCCATATAGATGCATTTTAATTATTAGTAGACAAGGTAATGGAACTAGCCAAATTATAGAATTATATGCTTGAGATTTAAGATCACCAGAAACAGTAAAGATTGATGAGAAAATGAAATTTTTAACAGGAGGAGCAGTGATCAATATGGAAATTCCTAAAATTATTATCAGTAAATAAAAGAGAAATTTCCTTAAAATTTTTAATGAATTTTTTGAATCTGCATAGACTATCGTAAGTTGCTGAATTCTTAAGTGAGGTAAGGAAATTAACATTATTATTGATAATGATAATGAATAACCACCAATTACACTGGTTGGATCTTCACTTCTTGATAAAATTCCAGAAATTGCAGGTGTTAAAATAGCAGCAACACTCATATTTAATGCGGTTGGAATAAGTAAGGATAAATATTTAAAAATAAATTTATTATGCAACTATACTTTTAGTTCCTGCTGCTTTATAAAGATAAAGTGTTGCAAAAGATCTGTATGGTTTCCATTTTTCACTTGTTTTTTCAAGTATATTTATTGAATCTTTTTCGTAATAATTATAAAGATTTTGAAAACCTCTTAGTACTGCTAAATCTTTAATTGGTAAGATATCTTTTCTCCCTAATTTAAATATTAGTATCATTTCTGCTGTCCACGTTCCTATCCCTTTTATTTTTGTAAGAGATTCAATAATTTCTTCGTTATTCATATTCGACATTTCATTAAAAGTAGGTATTTGTTTATTAATTACACCTAATGCAATTTCTTTGATACATATAGACTTATTTTTTGAAATCCCACTATTATTAAGATCATTTAAATTAGCTTCTATTACGTTATTCGCGGTAAGTAAATTTTTATTTCCTATATTTTCTACTAGGTTAGAATAAATTTTTTCTGATGCCTTACCACTTATTTGTTGGCTAATTACAGCTCTTACTAAGGAAATAAAAATACTTCTATCTTTTATAGCATTTAATTTTAGTATTCCTGTTTGTTCACTAATTTTGATAAATTCTGGTGATTGGTTTGTAATATGATTTAGTGCCAAAACACTCTCATTATCTGATTTATTTTTCATAAATTATTATTATTTAATAATGATTAATATTTATTTACTAATCTTATCTATTTTCTGTTAAATTATTACAATCGTAAAGAGGAATATTTATTTTGAAAAATAGATAAAATTTCATTAAGTGAGATTTTAATGTTAAAAATTTTGTTATATCAACCACTTATTCCATATAATACCGGGAATATTATTCGTTTATGTTCAAATGTAGGAGCTACATTACATTTGATACATCCTTTAGGTTTTTCATTAGAAGATAAGCTATTAAAAAGGGCAGGTTTAGATTATATTGATCTTTCTATAATTAGAGAATATTCTTCTTTAGAAGAATATTTGGATGAAAATGATGCAAGTCGTATATTTGCTACTACTTCTAAAGCAAAAAAAGTTTATTCAGACATAAATTACAAAGTTGGGGACACATTATTATTTGGTCCGGAAGATTTAGGGTTACCAAAAGATATATATAAAAAGATTAGAAATTCAATTAGAATTCCTATGCAACCAAATAATAGAAGTCTTAATCTATCTAACTCAGTTGCAATTGTAGCTTATGAAGCTTGGAGGCAGTTAAATTTTTGTGAATGAATTAATATAATATACGAAACAAATATTTACACTTCACAATCTGGATGTCCATCTGCCCATCTACTAAATTTAACATCATCAGAATCATCTTGATTTATTTTCGACATTTTTTCTCTGCATTCTAACCACATATTATTCCAAACAATAGGATCTCTTAATTCTGATTCAGGATAATTTCTACTTCTAGCTACAAATCCAGGGAACATAGATCTTCCAGTATTTTGACCAGTAGGGTTATACCTTAAGTCAAAACTCCATCTCATTCTATTAGATATGTTTGGTAATGATGAATGAACAGTACGTTTATGCATAAAAATAGCACTTCCACGTTTCATTGGTAAAGGAATACCTTCTTCATGTGAGAATAATTTTGTCGGTATTTGTCGTGATTTTTTAAATTCTTCTCCATTTCCTTCATAATCTAAACAATGGGTAAGTAAATCTCCTTTATGTGATCCAGGTACTACTTTTAGTGGACCAGCTTCTACAGGTGTATCAGTTAACGAAAACCAAACAGTTATCATATCTGTTTCATCTGCGTCTTCAGTAACTACTCCATGGTCTTGATGCCATATAGTGGCTCCTATTAATGGAAATCCATCTTCATCTTTAGGTAATCTATTTTCAGGTGGTTTTATTCTTACATGTTGTACTGGATTTGATGTAATCTCACCACCTATTAATTCTTCAACAATATCTAGTAAATTTTTATTTATTAATGCATTGAACACTGCAGGTCCACACCAAAATGGAGTATCAGGTTTCACATTTTTAAATGGTAGATGAAAATCGAAATAATAAGCATAATTTTTGCCTGTTTCGTTATAAACTTTGATAATACGTTCATCAAATTCTAAATCACTGTATAAGGATTTAATTTCTTTTTTCTCATACAATTCTTTACATAAATTATCTAGCACTTTTTCATATTCAGAAATTATAGGGTCAAGTACTGTCTTAGGATCTAAAACATCCTCTACTAATACATATCCATTTTCTTGAAAATATTCATTTATTATTTTGGGTTTAGTCAAAGAATTCATAATTTCACCAATTTTTATTTTTTATAAATTTAAACAGATTCTACTTATTTCGCAATAAAAATGCAATAAGTAGGCATTTATATATATTTTCTATTTTTTCATTCCGAAAAATAATCTAAACCAAACTATATGTTTAATTATTTGGTATATAAATATACACATTGCGAATGTTGATATTAGAAGTAGTAAAAATTTAATCTCTGCATTAATGTTTATTGGAAATATTATGCTTGATAAAAAAAATTGTACAGGAAAATGAATTATATATATTGGGTATACTGATTTACTAAAAAAATTTAAGATTTTACTTGATTTATTGAGATATTTTGTACCAAATCCGAAAATAGATAATATCCAATTAGATGCTTCAAATGCTGCGAGGATATTAGAAACCTGTTGTGATATTTCAATTATTTCACTGTCATAATTAAGAATCCGAAAAAAATACATTGAGATTCCTAATCCTAGATATACAAATCTTAGTTTTTCAGCATTTATCCAAAAATTTTGATTGGTTGACACAAATAAATAACCTAGGATAAAACATATAAGTCCGACAAATAAACCATGAGGAGTAAACGCAAATGAGGCATAATATTCTGGATTAACTATAAATGCTTGTATCATCATTGGAACAGAAAATAAAATTATTAGTCCAAAAGGGTAATTAGTTATTTTTGAAATAAAAGCGATAAATTTTTGTTTATTTTTTATGTAATTAAAAATAGGGAAAATAAGAATCGCATATAAAAAAATATTTACCAGAAACCAAAGATGTCCTGGGTAAGGGTAATATAAAAATTCTTTTTCATAATAATTTGAGAATAGATAAACACATATCGGATATATAAAAAAAGATCCAAAAATTAATGGAATTAGTATTCTTAAAGATCTATCCATATACATTTGGATTAGGTTTCTTTTTTTTATTGCAAAAAAAACGCCCATACCTGAAACAACAAATAATATTGGTATTCTCCATATGTTTAACATTTCCATAAGGAACCAATATTTTAGTAAGCCATCAGTATTTTCAATGAATAAGAAATCACTAGCCCATGGTTGGAAAGCGACAGCAATATGATAGAAAATTAAAAGAAATAAAGCGATGACTCGGATTGAATCAATATCATATCTTCTAACAATATTATGTTTACTTTTTTTACTCATAGTATTACTTTAATAAAAGCATAGATTTTATTTTTTATTATGAACTTTATAAGAGATTATATATTTAGATTAGCATTTGGAATTCTAGTCACACTAACGAAGAGGATAATTTATAGTTTAGTTATAACATTGTTCGCTATAATCATTATTATATTACTAATAAATTAAAGAATGGATATGATAAAAAAAATTATAAAATATGGTTTAATTTCAACTGCTCAAATAGGTTTAAATGCTCATATACCAGCTGCTAGAGAATCAAAAAATTCTTCTATAGTTTCAATTTCTTCAAGAGAGTCTAAAAAAGCTGAAGAAGCTGCAAAAAAATATAATATTGAACGATGGTATTCTTCATATTCAGAACAAATAAATGATCCAGATATAGATGCTGTAATTAACCCTCTTCCAAATAGTATGCATAGTGAATGGACAATAAAATCAGCTGAAGCTGGTAAACATATTTTATGTGAGAAACCGTTATCAACAACAGTGGAAGAGTGTAAAAAGATGATTGATGCTGCAAAAGCTAATAATGTTTTATTAGTAGAAGCTTTTACTCATAGGTGGAATCCACACTTAAGAAAGGCTAAGGAATTAATTTCTAAAGGTACCATAGGGAAAATTTCTACTATAGATTCTTCATTATCTTTTAGTGCTGCAGATACTGTTTATCAAAAAATGGATATTTTAGGTCGCCCACAATCAAATATTAGATTTTTAAGAGACTTAGATGGAGGATCATTATGGGATGCTGGTTGTTATGCAGTTTATGCTACGAGATTTGTAATGGGTGAAGAGCCTGTTTTAGTATCAGGATTATCGTATGATTCTGGTGATTGGGGAATAGATACTACTTTTTCGGGAATCATGAAATTTAAAGATGGTGCAATAGCTAATATTATTTCTAGCATGGAACAGCCATTTAGAAGTTATATATCTATACGTGGATCAAAAGGTAGGATTGATATACCCGAAATGTTCAATGATTCCGGCCCAATTATAATTGAAATGGGAGATGGTAGAAGTGGTCGAGATGAAAAAATAATATCAACAATAGCTCCTTATAGGTTTACTGTTCAAATCAATGAATTTTCCGAATGTATTTTAGCTAATAAAATTCCAGAATTTCTTCCTGAAGATGGATTATTAAATACTAAGGTAATTCAGGCATTGTATGAATCAGCCAAGTTGGGTAAAGTCATTGAGATATAATACATTAACTTAATTTATTAAAATTCTACTCTAATTTTATAGTTCCAATTATGCGTTATCATAGAAAAAATTATGATCGTTTTACCCCAAGATCTTTTCAGCATCCCGTAGTAAAAAGAATCATTTATGTTGGGTTATAAGGGTACATTATTAGGTTCCTTGATATGGCATTTCTTACTTGGTTGTTTTTTCAAGAATTCCCAAATCCTTCTGCGGCAGGTGGTATAATTTTTTTTAGATTTTTACCATTTTTAATAGTGGGTCCTATATTTGGTGTTATAGCAGATAATATTTCAAGAATAAAGATTATATTTATAGCTCAACCTCTTAGTTTATTTTTAATGTTATTTTTTGGATTGGGAATTCAATTTGGTTTATCTTCTCTAATTTTTTTCTATATATATTCTTTTTTAGTAGGATCAGTATTTGTTTTAGAGTTGATAGCAAAAAGGACATATTTAGTTAGAATAATGCGTAAACGTAAATATTTTACTTCTGTATTGGCGCTTGAAACTATTACTCTGGATCTTGGATGGTTTATAGGTGCAAATCTTGGTGGAATTTTACTTTCTTTTTTTTCACCACAATATATATATTTTTTTATTTCACCATTTTTATTAATAAATATCTTTGTTTTAAGAAATTTACCTGAATTAAAGGTTATTAGGGATAAAAAAATAAAAGATTCATATATTAATTCACTGAAAACAGGATTATTATATGCAAAAAGTAATTCAATAATATTAACTGTTTTATTGATTATAGGTACAGTCAATTTATTTGGATTTGTGTTTGAATCGCTGGGTCCTACATATATAAAAAATACTTTAAAACAAGATTCTTTTATGTTCGGTCTACTGATAGCTTCTCCAGGTTTAGGTAGTTTAATAGGAGCTTCAATATTTTCTGTAATTAAGTTGGTAAGATATCCTGGGATTTTTTTGATTACATCAGTTTTACTTTTATATGTTTGTCAGTTTACATATTCTTTTATTACTGATGTTTATTTATTATTAATTTTATATATTTTCTTAGGTTTTGTAACATCCTTTTTTATAGTATTACATAGTTCAATTATACTTACTAAAACTGATGATGCTTTCAGAGGTAGAATTAGTGGTTTAACTTCTATTATGATAGGATTTTTCCCTTTTGCAGGTATAATTTTTGGTTTTCTTGGAGATTATATTGGGATAGGGTTTACACTGAAAATATCTTCTATTTTAGGAATTATTTCATTAGTCATATTAAGTTTATGTAACAAAAAAATATTTAGAACTCAGATTGAGTAGTAACCACTAATAATTTATAGATTCATATATTATTTAGTCATGCTTATAAATATACGTAAGAGAATAATATATTCGAATAAAATTGATTATTTATTAGTATTCATTTTATTTGTCGGAGCTTTTCTAAGATTTTCTAGGATTAATGATTTTGATAATCCTTATTACACAGCTACAGCATTTTCAGTTATTAAAACTTGGAATAATTTTCTTTTTGCATCATCTGATCCCCTAGGTGTAGTTTCTGTAGATAAACCTCCGCTGGCATTTTGGTTACAAGGTATAGGAATATATTTATTTGGAACAGAAAAATGGGCAGTTAATATATTTCAAGCAATTTTAGGAATTATTTCTATATTAATTCTGTACAGTTTAATTAAACCTACTTTTGGTAGAATTTCAGCTTTGGTTTCATCTTCAATTTTATGTGTGATTCCTTCATCGGTAATAATTGATAGTAGGAATGAACCAGATGCTTTAATGATGTTTTTAGTACTTTGTTCTTCATTTTTTATTATAAAATCTGTTAGATCTAATAATGTATTTTGGCTTATTCCCTTTGCTTTGTTTATAGGTTTGGCTTTTAATACTAAGATGTTGGTAGCCTTAATACCTTTACCAGTTTTTTTTCTTTATTATTTTTTATCTAAAGATGAAAATCTATTTAAGAAAATTAAACATTTATTTTTAACATCGTTATTAATTACTATTATTTCATTTAGTTGGGTATTTATAGTCTGGATTACTCCTAGTAATGAAAGACCATGGGTAGGTTCTACATCTGATAACTCTATATGGACTTTAGTATTTGAATATAATGGATTTAATAGATTTGAGGGTTTTCTAGGACGCCCGCCACAAGGGGCACCTCCACAAGGGGCACCACCACAAGGTAGAGTAGGTCCTCCAGGGCCACCACCACAAGGTGGACCATCTCAATTATCAGTAGGTCCTCCACAAGGAGGAGTTGCTCCTTTACAAATGTTTGATCAAGGTTATGGGATTTTAGGACTTTTGTTTGGAAGAATTGGTGCTTCTACGGGTTGGTTATTAGGATGGGCAATATTATTAGGGATAATTAATGTTTCGAGTTCTTTATCCAAAAGTCGATTAAAAAATTATAAAAACATCGAAAATTTTTTTAAGAAAGATGAATATCATTCAGAATCTTTCATGTGGTTTTTTTGGCTAATATTAGGATTTTTTATTTTTGGTGTAGCGAATGCTACTGATACTCATGCTTACTATCTTGTAGCTTTGTCAATTCCTATTGCAGGAGTTTTTGGAATAGCATTTACTCAAATACTAGAGAAAGTAAAAAATGGAACTTTTCCAATTCAAATTATTCCAATAGGAATGATTATGATAGTAATAACACAAATTTTATGGGGAAGTGATTTATCAGGCAGATTAATATCTGGAGTGATTATGGTTGTATCTATTGTCATCTCTATTTTGATGTTTTCTTTTTTGGGTAAAAATAATTTATATGATCATTTAAGTAAGTATTTGCTTATTACTGGTTTTATAACAATAATTTTTTTACCATCTGTTGTAGGTTTTAGATCAGGTGGAAATATAGCTGGTCAAGGAAGAAATTTACCTATTATCCCTCCACCAATTTTAAATTCTCAAAATTATGATAGAGTACCTGTAAGATCTAATATTTCTCCTTCGGAAATATATTTCGAAAAGATAAAAAATATTGTAAATAAAGAAAACTTAAATAAAGAACAATATGTCGTTATAACTTCTAGAGCTCGAGAAGCCTCTCTATTCATTATTAAAGATATTAATGCTTTTTCAATGAATGGTTTTTCTGGAAGAGATCCAATTTTTACGAATTCATCATTTGATAACTTAGTTGATAATTATAAATATGTTTTTTATATTTCTAACGACAGAGATAGATTATTGCCTCAAAATAATTTACAAAAAGAATTTTCTCCTAATGATCAAATGGAAAAGGTAAGAATATTTACTTCTTGGGAGGATATATCTTCAGCTAATGGACTATCAAAAGGAAGTATTTTTCTGAAAATTAATTATTAAGATCTCTTGAATTAAACTTTAGAATTCCTATTAATAAAAATACTATTGAAATTAGAAATAATATTGAAATATGGTTAAATTTTAGGCCATTCACTATAACAATATTGTCATTGTAGTAATAAAAAATCGAACTAAATTTTAGTGATTCAAGTGAAGATACTATCAAACTTAAGCTATTGATAATATAAGACACTAATATTATGGCAGCTGTTAATCCTGCTGACAATCCTCTATTTCCACTAATAGAGCTGAAAAAAATTGCTAATGAGGATATGCTAATACCATATAGAAATAAAGAAAATGATGCTTCTATAATATTTAGCTGAGCTAAAGGATAATTTGTGATTATTCCACCTATTATTATTCCTGTCCATAAACCAAAACAAACAATAAAAACACCTGTGTATAATGCAAATGCTTTTTGTAACATTAGAGAAATTCTCGATATTGGTAGAGATAATAATTGATCGAGTGTATGGGATTCTTCTTCACCTGCGATAGAGCTAGCACCTTTTGTGACAGCATAAACTGATATTACTATTGGGGCAAATAATTGAAATATTTCTAGATTCATAAATCCTTCAATACTGGACATAGATGCATCTCCGAGAACGATTTTTATTGCATCAGGAAAACCTTCTATGACTTTATTAAATTCATCAGCAGAATTTTCGATACTGGGATATACACTTATTGCATAAATACCGATCAATGCCATACCTATAGTAAACCAAATAGTAGATTTCCAGTAATCTTTAATAATTTTTAAATATAGATGAAACATTTGATTAGTAATTATTCTTGAAGAATTAGTTCAGATATTCTTTCACCTATCATCATAGCTGTTACATTTGTGTTAGCTCTTATACAATTTACCATTATAGAAGTATCAGCAATTGTTAGACCATCTACACCGTGAACTTTACCGTATTGGTTAACTACTGACATTTTATCATCAATAGATCCCATCTTGCAGGTACCAGAAATATGATGACCGTGACAAACATTTTCTATCATCCATTTTTCTATGGATTTTTCATTTTTTAGATTTTCTTTAGTAGGAGTTATTCTTTCAGTTATCCATTTTTGATATGAAGGATGTTCTACAAGGTTCAATGTTATTTCTAATGCTTCTCTAAGCCTTTTTCTATCAAATTCTTCCTCTAAAAAATTATAATTTATATATGGTTGAACATTAGGATCTTCTGAATTTAATTTTATTTCTCCTGAACCTTTTGCTAAATTGACTCGAGCCCTCCAAATCAATAACATTTCATCTTTACTAGAATTTCCTGCTCCATAGTAATGGGCATACTGTTTAGTAGTAGTTCTAGGGGCTACTACAGCATTTGAAAAAATTATCATATCATTTCTTAAATGCGATCCTTTGGCGGTATATCGTAAGCATATTCTATCCGATATTCCAAACCAGTCTTTAGGAATATCTTCAGATAATTTATATTGAGGCAGTACTGTGGGATGATCTCTCAAATTTTTCCCTACACCAGGTAAGTCTTTAATTAAATCTATATCGAATTCGTTTAATTGTTCTTTTGGTCCAATTCCAGATAATAAAAGTAAATGTGGGGATCCAATAGCACCAGCAGAAAGGATTATATTTTCGCCATTAATAATATAATTTTTTTCTCCAGATTGAACCATAACACCATAAGCTTTGGGGTCTGAGTTTTTCTTTGTATGAAAGAGTATTTTTTTTACATGACTATTTCCTCTTATAGTTAAATTTAATCTTTCTCTTGTTTCTGAAAGATATGCAATGTTTGATGACATTCTTAGACCATCTCTGTAATTCTTTAGTGATAATCCTGTATTATTCAGTGGTACAGGTCCCACACCTGTAGCATCTGGATTATTTTGATCAGGACAATCTGGGAATCCCATTTTTATAGCTGATTCATAAAATGCATGATCTGTGGGAGACCATTTTTCTTTAGGGAATCTTTTTACAGGCACCTTACCCTTATTCCCATGGAAATCACCACTAAAATCTAAATCGTTTTCAATTCGATTAAAAGAATTTAGGATATTTTTAAATGACCATAAATCATTCCCTTTATTTGCCCAATCATCATAATCTTCTGGCATACCACGGAGAAAAATTTGGCCATTTATAGAACTAGATCCTCCTATAATTTTTCCTCTCGGGATATCGATAGTATTATTTTTATTTCGGAATCCTTCGTAATTCCAATTTTGTATATTTTCAGAGAGCCCATCAGGGAGATTTAATGCAGATCCTTTTTTAATATTTTCCGGTAAATCATCAATTGTTTGGTAATCATTACCCGCCTCTAATAAAAGCACTGAAATATTAGGATTTTCAGATAGTCTTGAGGCTATTATTCCACCAGATGCTCCACTACCGATAACAATATAGTTATAATTCATTATTAGATTTTATTAGAGAAACGAATTTCTTCTATTGTGATAAGGAGGTTCAAATAATAATTTTTGTCTCTTTGTGATAAATTTTTTATTTATCACATTAGGGATAATAATATATCCGTTTAAATTAAAAAGGTATTTTTGTGATTCATCCATATATTTCTCCTTATAATGAATAATTATTTCGGTATTCTAAATATAGCATTAGTATACTTATATGATCTAAAAACTTATAATTTATATTTTCCATTAATTTAAATAATTTAGAATGACTAAAATACATGAAATAAATTTATTAGGTCAATCAATTTGGTTAGACTCTATTTCAAGAGATATGTTTGAATCTGGACAGTTATCAGATTTAATACAAAAAGGTGTTTCGGGTTTAACTTCGAATCCTACTATTTTTGATAAAGCAGTTTCTGAAACTGATTTATACGATAATCAAATAAAGCAATTACACCTTGAAGGAAAGAACTCTGCAGAAATTTTTGAAGCTATAGCGATTAGAGATGTTCAATCTGCAGCTGATTTAATGATTAATGTATATAAAAAAACTCAACATAAAGATGGGTATATAAGTATAGAGGTTTCTCCTAAATTAGCCAATAATTCTGAATTAACAATTGAAGAAGGTATACGTCTTTGGAACTCAATTGATAGGCCAAATATTATGATAAAAGTACCAGGAACTGAATCTGGATCGGTAGCAATAAGAAAATTAATTTCTTTAGGTATAAATGTAAATGTCACGTTACTTTTTTCTGTAGAATCATATATTCGTTCTGCTAGAGCATATATAGATGGGTTGAATGATTATATTAATTCAGGTGGGAAAAATTTAGGGAATATAGCTTCTGTGGCGTCATTTTTTGTAAGTCGTCTTGATACTGCGGTAGATAAACTTTTGAATGATAGTTCTTTGAAAGGCAAATCTGGGATTTTTAATGCATATAAGGCGTATGAATTATTTTTAGATTTATTTGGAAATGAGTTTGAT
>CAZBHC010000038.1:0-23865 GCA_964491775.1 uncultured Dehalococcoidales bacterium
TTGAATGTGTTCCAATAGGACCGGTTATTGACATCCAGCCTTTTGATAATTCTTCGAAAACCATTGCATAAGTAGAGTAATCTAATCCCATACCACCATACTTTTCTTGAATAGTTATTCCAAATAACCCCATCTCAGCCATTTGGTCGATTAATGATGAGGGATATGTATCATTATTATCATATTTTGATGAAATAGGATTTACTTCTTTATTTACGAAATCTCTAACAGTATTGAGAATTTGTATACGGGCTTCTACTATTTTATTTTCATTCATGGTTTTTTTGATTGAGGGAATTAATTATCTTTTTATAAAATCCATATTATTTAACATAAATTAATTATGTTTAATTACAATAGTCATTATTTCATCAATATTATGAGTATAAAGTTTTTTTTTATAATAATATTTTCTTCCATGGTATTTTCTAGTTGTATAAGTCAGGAAGAATTGCAATCTTATTTAATTGATCAAATTTTGGGAGATGAAATTGACAATTCAGAAAATAATAAAGAAATTTCTATTGTATTAGAAAATTCTCCTACACCTTTTCCTACAACAACACCTGTACCCAAACCTACAGCAACATCTACGCCGGAGCCTACATCTACACCGGAGCCTACATCTACACCTGAACCTACTTCTACACCTACTGTTATAGTTAAACCTCCAGCTCCAGCTGTTCCTTCTAAACCTGAAAAACAAAAAGAAGCCGTTGTTGCAACAGCTAAACCTGAACCAACAGTTACTCCTACATCTATACCTACTGCTACTGCTACATTAGTGCCAACCCCAACTGTTACATCAACACCATTACCTCCTACTTCTACACCTATCCCAACACCTACAACTGTTCCTTATGAATATTATTTTATATCTAACGTTAATCTGGGTTTAGAGGGTGAAGGATTACTAGATGAAAAGAGAGTTGTTAATTTATCAGGGGGAGGAAACGAAGGTTTAGATATGATAAATGATTCTGTATATGTTTATTTGGAAACAGGAGATAATAAATATCCACTAGTATCTAATATGGATGACATTACATTTTTTGTACCAGGAACTAAAACACAGATTAGAGGTTTAGTAATTTCTCTTTGGACTAGTGGAGATATTATGACCCCGACTGTAATAAAATTGGAAAGATTAAATAAAGTTGGAATGCCAGATGTTTGGGCGGTAGATCCTAATTACGCCGGAGGTAGAGGGCCAAATAATTATTATGGATTAGTAGATATTGAAGTTAAGATAAAGAAATATTAGTATATAAACAAATGTATAATCTTTTTTCAAAAAATATATCTATTCCAAAGCCCGAAGATTGTTTGGTTGGAAGAACTGAACCTATTATTTTAAACGGAACTCATTATGTAACAGGCAAATCCTTAATCCCACCATATCCTGAAAACACAGAACAAATAATTATGGGCATGGGTTGTTTTTGGGGAGCAGAAAGGATTTTTTGGGATATTCCTGGAGTATATACAACTTTAGTAGGTTATAGTGGTGGTACTACTCCTAATCCTAACTATGAAGAAGTATGTTCTGGAATGACAGGACACAATGAAGTTGTAAAGGTGATATTTTTTCCAGATTTATGTGATTTAGAAACTCTTTTGGTTCAATTCTGGGAAAATCATGATCCTACTCAATTTATGAGGCAAGGTAATGATATTGGTTCTCAATATAGAAGTGCAATTTATACTACTATCAATTCTCAAATAAAAATAGTTAGTGATAGTTTAGAACATTATCAAAACAGACTTGATATATCAGGATTTAATATAATTAAGACTGAAATATCTGAAGCTAAAAAATTTTATTTCGCAGAAGAATATCATCAACAATATTTAGCTAAAATTCCTAACGGATATTGTAA
This sequence comes from uncultured Dehalococcoidales bacterium, assembly GCA_964491775.1. GTDB lineage: Bacteria > Chloroflexota > Dehalococcoidia > Lucifugimonadales > Lucifugimonadaceae. Next base: position 1,881 of record CAZBHC010000038.1, read on the forward strand.
TCATGGTTTTTGTCAGGCTACTTATAACGATAAATAAATTCAAATTTATTTAGGCCTCATCATTTTGCCCGATTTATTGTGTTTAACTAAATTCCATTTTTTATTATGTAATTCTTTTGGGAATTTAGAAAATTCATGACATTCTTTTGAGCAACATCCTTCATATTTTTTGGAACAATCTTCACATTGTATAAAAAGAGTATGACATGGTTGAAATGAACAATCAGTATGACTATTAGAAGGTTTATTGCATTGATAACAATTACTCAATATATCTTCAGTAATATTTTCCCCAAGTCTTTTGTCAAATACAAAATTTTTCCCTTTAAATTTATTGTCAATTTTTTTTTCTTTCACTTTATGAGCATAATCTATTATGCCCCCATCAAGTTGATTTACATCTAAGAAATCATGATATTTTAAGTAGGCACTAGCTTTTTCACATCTTATGCCACCTGTACAATAAAGAAGAATTTTATTTTTTTTGTTATTTTCTAAAATTTTTTTGATTTTCGGTAAAGATTCTCTAAAAGTTTCTGAGTCTGTAGTGATTGCTCCATCAAATCTACCTACTTCAGATTCGTAAAAATTCCTAACATCTACAACTATAGAATTTTCAGTTTCCATAGCTTTATTAAATTCCGCAGGCGATAAATGTTTACCAATATTTGTATGGTCAAAATTCGAGATTTTTAATCCATCTGCTACAATTTTTTCCTTGATTCTAACAATCAATTTTTCAAAAGATTTTCCGTTATCCTCCAAACCCTTTTTAATTTTTACATCACTTAGGACACTTATACTTTTGAGATGATTATCAAATTTATCAAAATTATGTTTTGGTACACTAATTTGGGCATTAATTCCCTCACTAGCAATATAAGTTCTTCCTAGTATTTGAAAATCGGTCCATTTCAGGTAAAGATTATTTCTAAATTCTTCAACATTAGTTAATTTAAAATACTTATAAAATGAACATGTAATACGTTCAAAACCCTCGGAATACAGAGTATTTTTCAGTATCTTTTTATCCTGTCTATTAAATAATTTATTTTTATTAAAGGAATTCAATTTAATAGATAATTTCGAATTATTTCTACGGTTTTCCAAAGCCTTCAATGGCATATTCTTTAAGAGCTTCTATTTCTAGGTTTACTCCTAATCCGGGTTGATTAGTAAGATATAAATCACCATTACGTACGTCTAAAGGTTTGTCAATAAATCTATCATAAAGGCTTAAATCATATCGATGAGTTTCTAATTTGTAAAAATTTGGAACTGTCATCATAACCTGTGCACCTGCCATAACGTTTATTGGACCACTAGCATCATGTGGAGATATTGGTACATAATAAGATTCTGCTAATGTAGCTATCTTTTTAAGTTCAGAAATTCCACCAGTCCAAGTAACATCAGGCATAATGAAATCTGCTAATTCATTTTCAAGAACATTTATAAATTCCCATCTAGTAAAAAGTCGTTCTCCAACAGATATCTTTGCATTTGTCTTTTCTCTTACCTGTTTAAGTGCGTGATTACTTTCGACTGGTACAGGCTCTTCAAACCAAAAGATGTCAAATTCTTCTAAACCTCTACATAAATCTATTGCAGTTGGAACATTATATTTTCCATGTGCATCTATAAGAATTTCTATGCTAGGACCTATAGCTTCTCTTACTGCTCCTGTTATTTCCCAAGCTAATTCCATACCAGATCGGATTATTTGACCATCAATATAGTGAGCATTACCTTCCGGGATCGAATGCATCATAGGATCGAATTTAAATGCTCGATGTCCTGAGGCTACTAATTCCTTAACATCAGATATTGCAATATCAATATCTCCTTCTGGGTTAGGTGGGTGGGTATAAAGACCTATTCTATCTCTTACAGGGCCACCTAATAACATGTGTATTGGTAATCCTAATTCTTTACCTCTAATATCCCATAATGCAATATCTATAGCACTAGCAGTAGCACTTACCGCTCCTCTAGTTCCAACATAAGTCATAGATCGTATATTATCATTCCAAATTCTTTCAATATGAGAAGGATCACGACCTATTAAAGTATTCCCAACCTCTTCAATCATACGAGCAACAGCTCTATTTCCCGCAGGTCCAGGATAAGTTGTCACTTCTCCCCATCCAGTTATACCCTCATCAGTGTCTATTTGTGCAAAAAGCAATTCTCTTTTGTTTGTATTAGATAATGGCTCTGATGGGCGATCATTCCATGGTATTTGAATAATCCATGGTTTTATAGATGTTATCTTCATTGTGTATTCTCCTTAGGTTTTAATGGGCCTTCACCATATTTATTGGGACCCTGTGTATTTTTGATATGAAAAATAAATATAACAATTGATCCAAATAAGATAATTATGTGTAAAAGTAACCACCAACCAGATTTATCTATATCATGTAATCTACGAACGGCGATGGAAATGCTAGGGATAAGAGTAAATAATCCCCATACTACTTGTAGGAACAAAGGGATTCCTAAAGTTGAAGTAATTATCCCATCTGCTAACCCGACAACCGCTGAGGCTATAAATAAAAATAGTTGAAAGAACCAAAATTCTGATCTAGAGGATCTACTATTGAAATTAAAATAATTAGAAAAACCTGATTCAATAGATTGCGCTAAATTCATATTCCCTCCAAATAAAATATTTCATTAAAAATTAAAACATAAAAAATTTTACGAATTAGTTTTAGATCATAAATTTATAATTATTTTAATTTATCTGTTATGATATCACCTATTTTTTCAGTATGATAAGAATCATTAAAAGAAATAATTTCCCATCCCAAAGGACCAAAATTAAATTTAGAAATAGAACAATTTAAAATTTGCGAATAAGAACTTTTCATCATTTTTGTATCCCATCCAGTAATGTAGTGGAAAATACATCTTAATGTTATTCCATGACTAATAATTGCAATATTATAAATACCTTTTTTATCTAACCATTTTGGATTATCAAGGAATTCATCTTCTAACCAGTTTGAAGCTCTTCTTTCTACTTGACGTCCTGATTCTCCGTCAGCAGGTTGAAACCATTTCCCTTTTTGTTCAGAGAGAAGCTGGATCTCTGGAGTCATAACTTCATCGAATTTTTTACCTCTCCATCCTGGGATTTGCTGTTCAATGATATGATCAAATTTTTCAAAATTTTGATAATTTAATTCCATTCCTTTTAACATATTAGTAGTTGTTTCAATTGCACGAGTTAAGGTTGAGGAATAAATTTTATCGAAGGTTATTTCTGAATTTTTTAAACGCTTACCTAAAGCCAAAGATTGTTCATGACCTCTTTTTGTTAAGGGAGCATTGTGATCGTTCGCGTATGCCATACCCGATTCAATATTAGATTCTGATTCACCATGACGAATAAAGTAAAATTGGAATTTTATATTCTTATGTTTCATAAATTACCTTTATAAATATTATGTGCTTATCTTTCAATTAAATTTTTATTTTAATCGGTTATCCATATAGGTTGTGTCCATAATCTTGTACCATCAGAACAAATTATTTCCACTCGTACATAAACATCATTTTTTGATGGATAATATCTTCCTGATAAACCTGTTATTTGATCTGAAATAACCCCTTTATTTGTAATAAAATTGAAAGTGTATTGATTTTTTTTAGAGCCATTTTCTAAATCATTAATTTCCAGGATGATTTCTTTTTTTGAGATAGTAAAATCACCCAATTCAACTCCGGTAGACGCGTAAAAATCACCAGATGACATACTTTCTAATATGGAAGATTTATTTAGATTTTCAGAAAATACTTGAATCCATCCTCTACCAGGATTGGCTTTTTCAGGACTGAATTCATGATAGTGATGGGCGTCATCAGTGGCTAGGCCTAGAATTTTTTTTCCATTCGATAATAATTGATCCCACATTGTTGAAACTGATGGTTTTTTATTATCTCCAAAGCTATTTGATCCTGCATGTCCGTTAAAAACTTCAATAAATTTATAATTTTCAACTGCATTTAAATGTTCATAAGAAAGAGCCCATTTATAATTTGGATGATTAATAGAAGCCAACCCTCCTGCTTTAACTATTCCATCGATATTTTCCCTCAGTGCCTCAATTATATTATTTGCTTCACTAGGTTTTACTAACTTTTTTATTCCGTATCCATTAACATGAACTGGTATGGGGTCCACACTACTGGATGAAATTACATGACGGGATGTAACTTCTTCTCCAGGAATAAGTAATGGCCACTTTTTAGTGTCTGAATCATTTAGGATAGTCAAATGGTTATGATCAGATAGGCATAAAAAGTCATAATTATTATTGTGATACCATTCAGCTACATGTTTAGGGTCTTTATCACCATCACTATTAGTGGTATGTGTATGTAAATTGCCTTTTAGTAATTTCTTTTGAATTTTTTTTTCCTTTCAATTTTATCTATAATCTATTTATTAGATATTTTTATTTGATTTTATCCTAAAGTGTTTTAATTAATTGCTCACTCATATTAAACAGAAAAAATTATTAAGAAATTTTTATAGGTATGCCATTAGTCATATTACGTATCTTTTGTTCTTATTATCTAACTATCTTGTTTTAAATATCAAAAATATCACAATAGATGTAAAGCTTGCATCTTCTTCTGCTTCGTTTTATATAGCTAGTCTCAACGAATTTGTAAGAGTGAAATCTTTTTCTGGTGAAAAAAATGTTATAGTTTTTTTATTAGACGAAATTTCATTAGGTGATACTGTGATGGATATAGGAGCAAATATTGGAACACATTCAATTCTATTTTCAAAAAAAACTAGTTCTGAAGGCAAAGTGTTTTCAATAGAACCAAATAATTTATCTGCATCGCGTTTGAGAGATAATATTGATTTAAATAAATTAAATAATATTGATGTTTTCGAAGTTGGTTTTGGTGAAAAAAATAAAGAAGAAATATTATCTATAGCTTCAGATCCTTCTTATGGTAAAAGCAGAATATTAAAAGATTTTATTGGTAAACCATTAACTCAAAAAATACATATTGTAAATGGAGACGAATTTATTAGAGATAATAAATTAGAAATTCCTAATGTTATAAAAATAGATGTTGAAGGTTATGAAAATGAAGTAATTAAAGGATTGAGTAATACTTTAAATAATCCCAAATGTAGGGTAGTAATGTGTGAGTTTAATTTCTTAGGAGACGAAGATTTGTTTGAAAAAAAAGGTTTTGAAGTCATTTATTCTTCCAAAAGAGGTTTAGATACACATAGAATCTATAGAAAATTCAATAGTAAATGATTGAGTGAAAATTATGTACGAATTTAAAAATAAGATTGCTTTAATTACAGGTGGTTCAAAGGGTATAGGTTTTGCTACAGCAAAAAAATTATCAGCACATGGTGTAATTGTTATTATAACTGGTAGGAATGTTGAAGATCTAATATCTAGTTCAAAAAAAATATCTCAAGAAGGTTCTGAATGTTTCTATTATGTTTGTGAGTTAGGGAATAAATCGGATATTGAAAATCTTATAAATAAAGTAAATGAAAAATTTGGATATATTGATATTTTAGTAAATAATGCAGCAATCTCATTTCTTAATGAAGCAGTAGATGTAACAATTGAAGAATTTGAAGCTACAATGCAAGTAAATTTATTGGCTCCAATTTTACTTACTAAAGCTTTCGTTCCTAAGATGATAGAAAATGGTCATGGAAAGATAGTTAATGTTTCTTCTAGAGCAGGGAGTAAAGCTGAATTAAAACATACTACCTATTCAGCTTCAAAAGCTGGTTTGGATCTATTCACTAAAACTTCTGCACTTGAACTTGCAAGTAATAATATACAGGTCAATGGTATAGCTCCAACGGTAATACTTACAGGTATGGCCAAAAAATATTGGCCACCAGGACCTGTCACTGATAATAAACTTTCTAAAATACCTACTGGACGTTTTGGTCTTCCTGAAGAAGTAGCCGATGTTATAGTATTCTTGTGCTCTTCATCATCAAGTTATTTAAATGGAGTAATTTTACCCATAGATGGAGGGGAATCAGCATAGTATGAAGGCAGCAATTTTAAGAGATAAAAAAACTATAATTTTAGAAGATATTCCCGATCCTGGTTCTCCAAGTTCATTTGAAGTTAGAGTTAAAATTTTATCAGTAGGAATCTGTGGTAGTGATGTTCACTATTATTCACATGGACGTATAGGACCTTATATAGTCAAATCTCCTTTGATACTAGGACATGAAGCTTGTGGTTATGTTGAGGAGATAGGTGATGAAGTAACATCATTATCAGTTGGAGATTTTGTTGCATTGGAACCTGGAATACCATGCCATAACTGTAAAGAATGTTTAACAGGTAAATATAATCTTTGTAAAGATGTTAAATTTTGGGCTACTCCTCCTATAAATGGAGCTTTAGTAGAGTATGTTTTGCATCCTGAATCTTTTACTTATAAATTACCCGATATATTAGACAAAAATGTTGGACCTTTAATTGAACCTTTATCTGTTTCTGTACATGCTTTAAAGAAAACTGGAATATCTCCAGGCGATACTGTTTTCGTAAATGGATCAGGCACTGTTGGAAATTTGACATCAATAGTAGCAAAATATTCTGGGGCTTCTGTTGTAGTCGCTTCTGATACTAATATAAACCGACTTGAATTGGCTAAGAAAATAGGAGTGGACAATACCATAAAAATTGATAATAATGAAATTCTTTCAGAATTATATAAAATTGAATCTTTACCTGAACCTAATCTTATTTATGAGTGTTCGGGTAATAGTGAAGTTTTGAATGAATTAATAAAAATTGCTGCTCCTGGATCTAGACTAGCTTTGATAGGAATGGGTAATGAAGATTATAAATTAAATGCTGTAGAGGCAATGGCTAAAGAATTAGAAATTTATACTATTTTTAGATATTCAAATTCTTACAAAATTGCTGTTGAGATTGCTAAGAGTAAAAAATTTCAATTACAAGATTTAATTACTGACACTTTTTCTATAGATGAAGTGAGTAGGGCATTTGAATATGCAGTGAACCCTGAACCCAGGACATGTAAAATTTTGATAGAACTATAATGACTTTACGTAATATAAATAATCATAATATTGTCTCGGCTGTAGAAATGGGATGCCTAACAATGTCTAGAGTATTTAATTCAGATGATGACAATATTCCGTATTTTGGTTCAGAAGTTTTACCAAATCCGAAATTATTCTTTAGTGATAGACATTCAGAATCACATATACCAGGAAGGCATCTTAATGCCTTATTGACAGCGAGTAATATTTTTGGTGTTGGTATAGAAGAGTCAGTAATTGATAATCATCAAAAAGCAGCTTTTTATTCTTTTTCTGGATCACTTCCTTTTCCCCTAAATCGAGATAGAATCGATGGCGAATTAGTAAATTTCAATGAACATAATTTTAGAGAGGGATTTCATGCATTGTATGCATTGATTAGATATAGAAATTCTAGAAAAGCAATGGAAATTCTAGAAGATTGTATAGATAAAATTTTTGAATTATGGGATTCAGAAAATGGATGGGATTACGATAAAATTCAGAAAAAATTCCATTTGAATATATATCCTGCTGATCATACTTTTATAGAAGGATTGGGTAGGTCAATAGGCCCTTTAGTTAAAATATATGATCATACAAAATTTGAACCTGCAATCAAATTAGCTCGCATACTCGTTGATAAATCCATTAATGAATTTTTTAATGAAAATGGAACTTATGATATAAAAATATTTGGAACACATACTCACTCTACAACATGTGTTATGTCTGGGATTGCACAGTATGGGGATTTATTAAAAGACCATTCATTATTTAATAGAGTGAAGAAATTTTATGATAATGGTCTTTGGGAAATTAGAGATTATATAGGTTGGGTAATTGAAAATAGTGGTGAAGATAGTGAACCTGATAGAGGTGAATGTAATAATACAGGAGATATTATTGAAACCGCTTTATTACTGGCTAAAAATGGCTATTCCGAATATTATGAAGATGCAGAGCGTATAATTCGTTGTCATTTACTACCATCACAATTAAGGGATAATAGTTTCATTCCTGAGAATGAAGATAATTTAGAAGGAGATGGGTACAAAAATATACCTTATCGTCATTTGGGTGCATTTGGATTTCCAGCACCTTATGGTCATTGGCCAGTTGACCAAATACTAGATTCAAATCTATCCTTAAACTCCAAAAAATCTGGAGACAGAATTAGTTTTAATATGGATATAGTTGGCGGAGTCATAGGTTCTTTATGTGAGGTTACAAAACATGTTCTTATAGAGGAAGATAATTTATATAAGATTAATCTGTTTTTTAATTTACCTGTAAAAAATAAAAATATTGAAATAAAATTCAATGAAACTGGCAATGGAACTCAAATAAAAATAATTAATCCTAAAGATATAATGCTAAGAATTCCATCATGGGCTCAAAAATTTCCAATTGATATCAATGGTGATGTTAATTACGAAATTTTTGATGGTTACATTAAGATTTATGGACTAAATACTAATCAAAGTATAGATATAAAATTTCAATTACCTAATAGAAAAATTGTACTGAATCATAGAAAAAGAAATATAGAAGTTAATCTCATTGGAGATAATATAATATCTATGGAAAATTTTGATGCAAAACTTACATTTTTCTCGAAAATTTAGGATTAGACAGTAATTTTATATTTGTTTACAAAATCATTATTTAAGGTGATTCCCCATCCTGGTAAATTTGGGATTTGATATTTTCCATTTATTATTTTTTTATTTTCAATTAAATTCCAGAAAATAGGATCTCTATCTGGATGGAAACATTCAATATATTTTGCTTTGTTAACTGAGCCCAATAATTGTGCTGATATTTGAGGTTCTTCATGATGTGCCATATGAATCGAATTTGATTCGCAAAGTCCTGCTACTTTTAACCACTCAGTTGGACCTCCACCCCACGAAGCATCAAAATTACATATATCAATTGATTCGTTATTTATTAGATCCAAAATTCCTTGTCTGCTTATTTCACTTTGTCCCGCAGCTACGGGAATACCGGTTTTATATCTTATGTTTCTTAGAGACTGTCTATCTATTATCCATTCGATAGGTTCTTCTATCCAATCTATTTGATAATCCTTAACTAAATTACAAAATTCTATAGCTTCTTGTTCTCCATACCCTTGATTGGCATCTGCTATTAAAATAAATTTTTCTCCAGCGATATTTCTCATATGAATGAATCTTTTTGCATCTTCTTCAGGGGAAGATGATCCTATTTTCATCTTGCATCCAGAAATACCAAGTTTCTGATAATCTTTAATTTCCGCATTTAAATCGAATAAATTTTCACTGTAATATCCACCAATAGCTATAATTGGGAGTTCATCATGATAAGACCCCCATAATTGCCTTAGAGGCATATTAGCTTTTTTCCCTACTATGTCCCAAAGAGCAGAATCAACACATGAAATAGCTTTTATAACAGTTGCTCTGTTCCTAAGAATATCTTTTGTGAGATAAAAGCATTTTTCCCATATCTTTTCAATATTTAGTGGGTTAAGACCTTCAATTATTGGAAAAATTTCATTGAGAATAATATTTCTTATTTCTAATTGTTCTTCTGGCTCATCACCATTATAAATAATTCCATTAATTCCCTCATCTGTAGAAATTTCAGTAATTAATGTTGCCCTTTTTGTCATTGAGTAATATGATCCTTTAAAAGTTTTATTTAAAGGAACGTCTAAAGCTGTGACGTTAATATTATTAATAATCATAGTTGATTAAGTTTTGGATCCCATCTATCTCTTAGCCAATCTCCACAAAAATTCAGCGACATTACTAATAGAAAGATTGATATTCCAGGCATGGTTGATATCCACCACGCATCCTCTAAATAGCCTCTCCCATCAGAAACTAATGACCCCCAGGTAGGCGTAGGCGCAGGAATTCCAACACCTAAGAAACTTAGAATAGATTCAGCTAAAACCAGTCCTCCAGCATTCATTGTAGCTATAACAAGTACAGTACTACTAATATTAGGGAGTATATGCCTAACTATTATTCTTAGTTGTGATGATCCTGCTGAGGTAGCATATTGGATATATTCTCTTTCTCGTAGACTTAATACTTCACCTCTTATTGGTCTAACAAAACTTACCCAAGCAATTAATGTTAATAATAGAAACATAACACCCCAGCTTTGACCTAATACTATCGCAATTACTAGTGCTACCATTATGAAAGGTAGAGCGATCCACATATCAACTAGTCTCATTATTATTTCATCCCAAATTCCACCTTTAAATCCAGAAATCATTCCTAAAATTGTTCCAACTATAGTTCCTGAAACAATTGCTACTCCTGCTACCAACAAAGATACTCTTCCTCCGTAAAGCATTCTAGAAAAAATATCTCTTCCAATTTGATCAGTTCCTAAAATATGTGTTGTATTCCCTCCTTCTATATAAAATGGTGGTAATAGTACATTGGAAAAATCAGCATCTCTTATTGGATCAAAGTTTGTAATGAAAGGTGCTAAGGCTGAAGAAATTACTAATATTGATAGAATTCCTACCCAAATTATAGGTGTTTTAGATATATAGTGCCAAAAGATTTTAAATATTTTCATTTTTAGCTCAAACGTATCCTAGGGTCAATTAATACATACCCAATATCAACTAAGAAATTTACTACTAAAAATAGTATAGCGAAGACCAAAGTAGTACCAACAACAAGATTTAAATTGTTATTGGTTACAGCCTCTACAGCTAGTCTTCCAAGACCTGGCCATGCAAAAACTGCTTCTACTACAACTACACCTGTTATAAATGAAGCTAATAGTAATGCTGAAACGGTAAATGGTACTATTAGAGAATTTCTTAAAGCATGTTTGAATACAATAGATGTATTACCTACACCTTTAGCTCTTGCAAGTCTGATAAATTCTGAATCTAATACTTCTAGCATCGATGATCTTGTTAGCCTAAGATAACCAGATGCTGCTCCCCAGGCTAAAGTTCCAACTGGTAATACATAATATTTCCATGCTCCTAAACCTTCTCCTATTCCTGCCACAGGTACCCACTGCAATTTTACTCCAAACAACAACATGGCCATTATTGCTATGTAAAAAGGTGGTAATGTGGTTCCTAATACAGCAAACCATCTCCCTATATAATCAAAAACAGTACCTCTTTTTACTGCAGATAATACACCTAAAGGGATTCCAACTAAAGTAGAAACAATCCAGGCGACAAGTCCTAATTTTAATGTATTTGGTAATTTTTCTTGGATTTTTCTAGTTACAGGGTAATTATCTGAAAGGTCTCTTCCTAAATCTCCAGTAGCAACTTGTCCCAACCATAAAATATATTGTATTGGTACGGGTTTATCAAGATTTAATTTTTTTCTCTGAATTTCCCATTGATTCTCAGTTAATCCATAACCTCCCTCAGAAACTAATAATGCAACTGGATCCCCAACTTGTCTAGATAGAATAAATACAAGTAGAGTAACTCCTAATAAAGCTATGACTGAAGATATAAATCTTCGAAGTATAAATTTTCTCATTATATAAAATGATACCTAAAGGGAGAAAGTATTTTATTCACTCTCCCTTTAGGTATCAACCATTTATAGGAATCTAAAGAAGTAACAAGTAATCACAGATTGTTTCATTCTTTTTATTCTTTTATTTTAAGGTGATGTTTTCCAGGCTATTCATCATTCCTAATACACCTTTTCCTTCAGGTACCATTTCCCATGATGAAATTAATCCAGGATTATACAATGCAGCCTGAGGTTGTTGGTAAACACCTACCCAAACAAGATTGTCTCTATTCCAGTCATAGTACTCTTCAACATAACCTTTAAGTTTATCTTCATCTAACTCTACGGCCATTTTGTTGTAAGTATCTCTGAACATAGGAATTTCGATCGCCCTATTGTACCCTCCAGGTCTTGAAATACTAGAAGCATTTAAGTCTCTAGGCCAAGTCGCTGGAACATGGGCATCACCACCACTAAATAGCAATTTAGTATTGGTCCTATTTACCAAAGTAGGTCTAAAAGATGAGTAATTCTGTTGATCTATAGTTGAATTGATATTTAAATCTTTCAACCACATTGCTGCGATAGCTTCGTGAACTGTGTCTTCTGTAGCTACACTAGGTCCACCCCACCATTCCAGATCAAATCCATCTGCATGTCCTGCTTCTTCCATTAGAGCTTTTGCAGCATCTACATCATAAGGAATCTCCCATTCTGATTTAAATAATGGATCAGAATTTTGTATTCCAGGCATATGACTAACAGTACCTAGACCAGATGTAATTACATCTACTAAAGCTTGTCTGTCTATAGCCATTGCCATTGCAGTTCTAACCTTCTTTGCACTTTCATACTTTTCAGCATCATCTGGATGTCCTATCCAAGGTTTATCTTCCATAACTGGTAAGTATAGAGCATCTCCAGCTTCTGTACTTGTGAATTTTTCACCATCACTATTATCAGTTTCCCAGTAATTTCCTGCCATAGTAAATGCAGAATCACCAAGTTTCTGTTCATTAGCTATTGCGAAACCACTTGCTACCAAAGGAGTCCAATCTTTTAGAGGTAAATCTCCAACAATATGAGCTTGTCCAGTTTGTAGCATAGCTTTTCTAGTTGCAGCTTCAGGAACTTCTAGAACATTTATTTTAGCTACTCCAGCAGTTTTTCTCCAATGATCAGGAACAGCATTTAGATAAGCTCCATCATGTTGAACCCATTTTTCCATCTCAAATGGACCAGTACCAATCAACTTTTCTTTCATAGCATCGGCACCGACTTCATCAAAGAAATCTTTACTAAGAATTCCAATTCCTTCAACAAAGTTTGTAACATAATACAACATTGTAGAACCGTTATAGATTTTCCAATTAAATCTGACTGTGTAGTCATCTATTACTTCAACGTCATTTAAGATTGTTCCTATTGCACCACCAGTATCGTGGACTGAATCAGCAACAATGTTAGGATTTGCATCATTCCATGAAAAAGCTACATCCTTTGCAGTCAATTCTCCATATCCACCGTGGAACTGGATTCCTTCTCGTAATTTGAACTCTGTCCAAGATGTTCCATCTTCCGATTGTGTCCAAGATTCAGCAATTTGACCAGAAATTCCAATTTGTCCATTCTCATCTCTTACTGCAGTTAATAAAAATTCTGTTGCTCCAGTTCTAGCTTGAACTGAACAAGCAGGACAATATCTTGGGCTACTGTTCATAAAATAAACATTTGAAATTGCTGCAGTAACTTCACCTGATGAAACAACTTTTCCAGCATCTGGATCAGGAGTAGCAGTTGCTACCATTAAAACTGTTTTAGGTACAGATATTTCTTTAATTGTTTCTACAGCTACTTCCTTTATTACTTCTACTGGAACTTCCTTAGTTACGATTTTCTCGACTTCTACGGCAACTTCCTTAGTTACGATTTTCTCGACTTCTACAGGAACTTCCTTAGTTACGATCTTCTCGACAGGAACTTCTTTTATAACTTCAACAGTCTCTGTTGTTGTACATGCAGAAACGGCGACTATAGCCACCAATCCTGTAGCAAAAACAAAGAGTCTGCTAAATTTATATCTAAAATTTGCGATCATTTTTTTTGTATCCTACTAATATATTAGATTGTTTTTGTACGTATTAAATTAGAGATAAAAAGAATCCCCTATACATATATGTACAATTCAATCAGTATAGATGGAAGTTTTCAATAAAAATTCAACAAAAAGCTAAGTACAATACTAGGTAAAATGTCTAATTTTACAATGGGTGTCTATTTTGTATTTGGAATCCATTTGCGGATACCAAATTTTTTTTTAATACCATAATTTGCAGATAAATAGGATTTAGCTGTTGATCTATTAAAGTAAAATCTCCTTGAGAGTACTACCCCTAAGTAAGTAAATTGATTGTATTTTAGTGTTATTGATTCTTTAGATAAAGGTTTTAATAGGGCTTTACCTTGACCTATCCATATAGCAGGATGTGTATAGAAATTATCAATGGGAGAATTTAATTTTATTAATATCCTGTCATATAATTCCCACTTTTCATGATTAAAAGTACCAGGATTATCAAATGGATCAGTAGGATTTAAATTTTTATCTGATATTAGTAGATCAGATGAACTGAATGCGGGCCAGTCATAATTTGTTTCACATACCATTGCAAAGTAATCACCTTCTTGTCCAGATGGAAATGTTTCGGTATTGTTTTTGGAATTAGTATTGGCAGAATATTCATAATAAACAATTTGACTATCTGAATTTCCGCAATCTCGTTGTAAAAATACAGGTACTTCTATTGGTAACTTACTACTAAGCTCATTTATTAAATTAGATACAGTTTTTTGGTGATTATTATTTTTTGAAAACTCAGGATTTATTTCTTTTATATTCACCCCTAATGCTTTGGCTAATAATTCAGTATTTTCATAATCTAAATCTTTACGTTCTCCACGTTCTAATCTCGAAATTTGTTTTTGATTCCACCCCATCTTCATAGCTAAATCATTCTGTGAAAGACCAGATTTTTTTCTAAGGGATTCAATATTTCTAATTGTTTCTTTTTGCAATTTATTATTTCCAATATTTAATTTGCATACTTAAGTAAGATATCTTATCATTTGTTTCATTACATTTTTTTTTAAATCTTTTATTGTTTCTACTAATTTATTATATTTTTATTACGAAACCAGTAAAAGAATAATGCCTTAGGTAGACAATATATGAAAAATTCAGAGAAAAATTTAAAAATAGTTGAAGTTGAGAGTGTAATCTACAATGCAGTAAATTATGCAATAGTTACATTATCTAATGGGTTAAAGGGTATTGGTGCTTCATCATGTTGGGCTTATCCTAGTGCGACTGATGCTGTTTTACGAACATTCAGAGAATACTTATTTGGTAAAAATCCGTTTGAAATTGAACATCATTGGCAATATTTATATCGTATGGGTCCATTTAGAGGGTCAATTTTAAGTGGTGCTATTAGTGCAATTGATATTGCTCTATGGGACCTTAAAGGAAAATTCTATGAAGTTCCAGTATGGAAAATGCTAGGTGGTCCAACAAGAAATAAAATTAGATTACATTTACTCTTGGGCTCACATTATGGAAATAATCTTCAAGATAATATTTATAATGCAGCTAAAGCGGCTGGAGATGATGGTTTTACTGCCCTAAAAATTGACCCTTTACCTGATGGTTATGAATCTATGACTTTATCTAAATTGATATCTGAAACAAAGAAAAACGTAAAGGCGTTAAGAGATGGTGCTGGTTTAGATGTGGATATAATTTTAGAAATTCATAGAAAATTGACACCGATGCTTTCTATAGCACTAGCAAAAGAATTATTTGAATTTCATCCTCTTTTTATTGAAGACCCAGTTCAAATTGATTCTATTACAAGTCAATCGACTATTGCTTCTAGAACAGAAATACCTTTGGCAAATGGTGAAAGAATGCATAATATATGGGAATTCCGAGAAATGTTTGAATCTGGAGGTAGTCAATATGCGAGACCTGATTTAGGTCTTGCTGGAGGTATTACTCAAGTAAAAAAAATAGCTGCTATAGCCGAATCTTATCATTCTGCATTAGTTACTCATAATTTTGTTACTCCTGTAACTACAGCTGCAGCATCTTGTATAGATGCTGCAATACCTAATTTTTTAACTCAAGAATATACTCTTGCAGATGAATCAGATGATAATAAAATTTTTGGAAGTTTATGGAAAAGAGAAGGTGGATTTTTGATTTTACCTGATTATCCTGGAATAGGAATGAATGTTGATTTCAAAAGATTAATAAATGAATCTTCCAAAAAATTGAAAGATGGCGAAAAATTTCCTAATGAAAGAAAATTAGAAAATATACCTATAAGAAATGACGGTTCTGTAGGCTATTCAGTTTGAGAATTTATAATTTGGAGGTTATGGAAAATTGAAAAATAAAAAAATTTTACTTGTAGGTGGTTCAGGGAAGGTAGGTTCATTTATAACTCCTTACATATTAGAAAAAGGATACGATGTTAGAGTAATGGATCTATCAACTCCAGAACATGATGTAGATTTTATCAAGGGATCAGTATTGAATCCTGAAGATATTAGTAAAGCAATTTTAGGTATAGATTCATTTATTTGGGTAGTAATGAAAAGCCCACAAGGTGGAAGTGTAACTGATCAAGATTTGACTGTAATTAAAAATAATTATGAAGTAAATTGTTTAGGATTACATAACTTTTTATGGTTATCACAAGGTGTAGGTTTATTGTCAGGGATTTATACAAGCACAATGAGTGTGCACTACCGAGAAAGAGAATACTTTAATAATGAATATGATATTCCTCTAGATACACCATCTGTATATGGATTATCAAAAGGATTTGGAGAGAATATTTGCAAATATTTTTCCAATTGGTTTGATATGAATATTTTTGCATTTAGAATTACAGGTCCTAGGAATAGGGATGAATGGATTGAAGAACGAAAAATACCAAGACCGAAAAAAAATCACTTTAAACGTTTGTATGTTACAGATGAAGAAGATTTAGCTTCAGCCTACATAAATGGTTTAGAAAGGTTAAATAGTGGTAAAGGATGGTTCCAACCAATATTTATAGCAGGGGATGAAAATCAACAATCTCACAATTTATCTTCAGCGAAACGAATACTTAATTGGAGACCAGAAACTCATAAAAAAATTTAAAAATTAAAAAAAATGGTGATTAAATGAATACTGTACCAATAATAAAAAAAATCAAATTAACTAGATTCAAGTTACCGTTAAATGATATAGGTTATGATGTAAGTTTTGGACAAGGTGTATTTTATGAACCCGGTAGTTTAACATATACATCTCCTTTAGCTATTCAGATT
The DNA here is from genome assembly GCA_964491775.1 of uncultured Dehalococcoidales bacterium. Classification (GTDB taxonomy): domain Bacteria; phylum Chloroflexota; class Dehalococcoidia; order Lucifugimonadales; family Lucifugimonadaceae. The sequence continues at coordinate 18,846 of CAZBHC010000038.1, forward strand.
TATACAGATGAGGGAATAACAGGAGAATATATTACCGGGACTCCTTCTGTTCTGGAACAAATTCAAATTTTGGGGCCATTCTTAATTGGAAAAAATGCTTTAGAGAGGGAATATATTTATAATAATGCAAAATCTATTTTGAGGAAGCATGATCGTATGGGAATAGGTCCAATTGATGTTACTCTTTGGGATATTGCAGGGAAGTACTTTGACGCTCCAATTTATCAATTATTGGGAGGATACAGGAAAAAACTTCCATGTTATGCAAGTACTGCTCATGGAGATAGAACTAAGGGTGGGCTTGATTCACCAGAAGCATATGGGGATTTTGCTGAACAATGTCTTGAATTAGGTTTTAAAGGATTCAAGATACATTCTTGGGCTCAAGTAGATTTAAATAAAGAAATAAAAACAGTTCACGAGGTGGGTAGACGGGTAGGGGGTAAAATGGCGTTAATGACGGATCCTTGCTGTGTTTATGATACTTTTGCCGACGCTTTAGCTGTAGGAAGGGCTTGTGATGAAGAAAATTTTTTTTGGTATGAAGATCCTATGAGAGATGGTGGTGTTTCTCATTATTTTCATCGGCAATTACGTAAAATGTTGAAGACACCTCTTTTACAAGGTGAACACGTACATTTGGTTGAAGCTCATTCAGATATGGCAGCTGCAGAGGCAACTGATTTTTGGCGTGCTGATCCTGATTATGATGGAGGGATTACTGGAGTAATGAAAATAGCACATGCTGCAGAAGGTTATGGAATGGATCTTGAACTTCATGTTGGTGGTCCTGCACAAAGACATTGTATGGCAGCAATTAGGAATTCAAATTTTTATGAATTAGGTCTAGTTCATCCGAAATTAGAATCAACTAGATTTAATTATTTTAAATGCGGTTATCAAGATAATCTGACTTCTATAGATAAAGATGGTTGTGTGACAGTACCAGAAGGTCCTGGTTTGGGTGTTGAATATGATTTTAAATTATTAGAAAAGTATAAAGTGGAAGAAATAATAATTAAATAAATAAAATATTTAAAAAAATCCTATTCTTTTTTTATTAAAATAATTTGAATCTATTTCATACCCCCATCCATATTTTTCAGGAATATTTATTGTTCCTTTTTTAGGTATAGGTGGATTGACTATCCCAATTTCTTTACCTAATTCATCTCTAGAACCATCAGGGAAATATTCATAGAATGATGTGTTTGGAATTGCTGATACCAATTGAGAATGAACATGTCCAAATAGTCCGCCTGGACCATTTAGTTCAATATTTATACCAATTTTTTCCAATTCTCTGGCAATTCTAACTACACCAGTAGTACCGTGCCTAGCATTTGCTCTTACTAAATTTACTGCTTTTTCTTTTACCCATTCTTGCATCAAAATAAAATCATTCATTAATGTTTCTAAAGCTAAAATCGGTATATTAACTTTCGAAGTTAATTTTTTTAGATCACCTAAATTTCTGTCGTTAAATGGTTCTTCAAACCATCTGAAATTCAATTTTTCTAATGTTTTTCCTATATCTATTGCATCATCAAGACTATAACTACATCCGGCAGCGTCATGTAAAAGTATTATTTCATCTCCTACCGATTTTCTTATAGACTCAAAAGATTTAATATTTTGTTTTACATTTCCTATGAAGTGATCTTTTAAGACAGTAAATCCTTTTTCAATTGCTAATTCTGTGTCTTCTACAGAAAGTTTTATATCGTTCCCTCCTCCGCGATAATTATAATAAGATTTAACAATAGAAGGTTTTTCTGTAATTAGTGCTGCTACTGATTTAGAATTAATTTTTCCTTGAATATCCCATAAACAATTATCAAATGTACCAAACCATCCAGGAGGTAAGAATATGTTCCTTGTTGCTTTTGAAAGCATGTCAAATAGATATTCTATTTTAGTTGGATCTTCTCCGATAGTTAAGTATTTTAGATACGTAAGTGCAGTTTCAGTTATAGTTGTGTAGCGTGCATCACCAACAGTACAAATTCCTTCCAACCCTTCATCTGTATATACATGCATTACATGTATAGATCCTAAAGATTTTTTTATGTCATATTTTTCCCAAGAACCATTTTTGTTTTTAAGTTTAAAAAATGGAGTATTATCAGAAATACTAAATTCACTAATTTTTATATCAGTTATTCTCATCGATAATTTTCTGCATTATCGGCGGGTTGAAAATCTAAATACTTATATGCATAAGGAGTGTCATAGATTTTCCAGTCATTATCTGATGCAGCATAAAGAATATCGTATCCAACATCTTTCTTTTCAATACAAGCTTTAAAGTAACTAGCAGCATCTCTTAAACTCATAAATGCTACCCAAGACCTAGAATCGTGTCCAGGTCGATCAGATCCATGTTTAAGTGATCCTATTCGTACACATAAAACTTCCATTTCTTCGAATTCATGAAAATATCTTCCCAAATTTTCACCAAAAATTTTACTTGTCGCATATTCATTATTTGGTCTAGTATCTTGTCCTATACCTTTTATAAGCTTAATTTTATTTTTATCAATCCCATCATAATTACCATTTATTATAGATGCATATGGCTCTTCTGATTCATAACCTGCCACGACTCTCATTGAGCCGCCAAATATGAATCTTCTAACACCTGTTTTGTGTGCAGCAGAATAAACATTAGCCGTAGCAATCATGTTAGGTCGCATTAATTCTTTCCATCCGATCCAAGGATCATGTCTAGGATCAGCTGCTAGGTGTAATACTATATCCATACCTTCGAATGCTTTTGATACATCATCAACAGAGTCTGCTAGATCAATATGTGTCGTATTAGGACGGCCAGATTTAATTACATCAATTCCATGTACTTCATGATCTTTACTCATTAGATCAGCTACTACACTACCTATTGCTCCATTTATTCCTGTAATCATTATTTTCATGTCATTCTCCTTTTATATTAAATTCTTACAAATTTTGATACTTTTTGATCGTTGCCTATTGGAGATGCTAGCTCTGCTAAATATATATTTCCTTTAGAATCAAGACATATACCGTGCGGTTGAGTATTTTCTTTACTGTTTCTCATAAATTGTGAAATTAACTCTCCTGATTCTGTATAGATAGATACTCCATTTTTTTTCTTTCTTCTTGGAGTGCCTTGTTCAGCTACATAAACTAAACTTTCTCTGTCACAATAAACGCTTCCAGGGCTACTTAAATTTTCCCACATATTTATGTAATTTCCATCATAATCAAAAATTTGTATTCGATCGTTTTCTCGATCACAAATGTAAATATGATCATTAGAATCGATATCCAAATTATGAACTAAAGAAAATTCACCTTTACCGGTTCCTGAATTCCCCCATGAAATTTCAAGATTTCCTGTCGATGAAAACCTGTGAACTTGACGATTCCCGTAGCCATCAGCGACAAAAATAGCTCCGGTTGAAGCTAAACTTACTCCTGCAGGCATATTAAAAGGTCCTCCCAATCCTTTTCTTTCTGGATTACTACCATAAGGTGTGACTGAGGCAGTAGCCCATCCTCTAGTACCTAGTTCGAGTAATTTTTTTCCATGTTTTGAATGTTTTACTACTACATGTTCTTGCCTATCAGTTGTCCAAATATTATCTTGTGAATCAACAAATATTCCATGAGTTTCTTTGAATTCATGTTCTCCCCATGAATGAACAAAATTTCCGGATTCAGCTTCAAATACTACAACAGGGTGTATATCTCTATTAAAAACATAAATATTATCACTAGAATCTGCTGAAACATCAGAAACACCCTTTCCAGAAGTTATAGGAATTCCTAATTCAGGGGGGCCAGACCATCCGTTACCAATTGTCCAACCTTTTGGAATATTAGGCCATGAGTCATCAAATTCATATCTATAATCACCATATCCTACAACTGACATTTTTTATTTTATAAACTCCAATTAGGTTTTCTACCATGTTTTTTTAGTAAATCTGCGGCCTCTTTTATAATTAGATCATTTACACTTATCATTTCCATAATGTCTTCCATCATAAACTTTCCCGATGATCTGACTTTTTCACAAGCATCAGAAAATGCCTTTAATACTTCGGGATGTTGTGGTTCTCCTGGGAAACCCATAGATTGAGCAATATCTTCAGGACCTCCTGAGAAAAAATTTATTCCTTCAACCTTTAATATACTGTCAAGATTATTAAAAGCAGTAATACTCTCAAGCTGAGGTAATATTAGTGTGTTTTTATTAACAAAATCATAAAGATTCTTTCTATTAGCTGGTTCAGGTATTTGCATAGCAGTTCTTAGACTAGTAGCACTACGTATTCCTATTGGTCCAAAATATGTATATTTAATATAATTTTTAGCTTCTTCAGCTGTTTGTAAATCTGGGATTTGAATAACATTAGCTCCACGGTCAAGGTAGTTAAGAATAGTTGTTCTTTCACCATCTGGTAATCTAATCATTGTAGTTAGATCAAAACTTTGAGATAACCTGCAATATTTTTCTATCTCAGGTAAAGTGAATGGAGAATGTTGAGCATCTAAATAGATAAAATCTAATCCCATTCGACCAGCTATTTCAATAACCTCTTCAGTAGAATTAGATACCCTGATACCTAATGCAATTTGTTTATTATTGGCTTTGTGTAGTATTTTATTTTGAATTTTTTCTGACATTATTTCTTCCTAAATTTTATTCCATTTTGAAATTCTATGATCTTTTCCAATATCAAGGGATTCTAATTCGGCTAAATATAAATTTCCTTTAGAATCTAATGCTAGTCCATGTGGTTGAACAAGACCATTTTCTCTTCCTCTAAATCTAGAAACAAGTTCTCCTGCTTCGGTAAAAATAGATACCCCATTTGGTTCTGCACCTGAAGGTACACCTTGTTCTGCCACATAAACTAAATTATTTCTATCACAATATACACCACCAGGGTTAAGCACATCAGTCCAGCTATCTATGTAATTTCCATCATAATCGAAAATTTGGACTCTACAGTTTTGGCGATCACAAACA
>CAZBHC010000039.1:0-8378 GCA_964491775.1 uncultured Dehalococcoidales bacterium
CATGTGCATGGATTACATGAACAAGGTTCACATGTACAATTCGGATTTTCGCACTTTGACATAAATCTATATTATTTCTCTATTATTATTATTTAAAATCATAATAATAGCATATAAGATATTTTAGATAAAAACTATAAAAAATTTAGTAATCTATTAATATGAGAATATCCCTATTAATATTTTTTGTTGTTTTTTTATTTTCTTCTTGCCAGGATAATGATTCGATTATTTTAGATATCACATCAGCTTCAAATGCTACATCAACACCAACTCATTTACCAACTCCAACATTAACACCAACACCAAAACCAACCCCAACATAAACACCAACTCCTAAACCAACCCCAACATTAACACCAACTCCTAAACCAACCCCAGCTAAAACTAAACCTTTATCTACGTACTCTAATATTAAAGATTATTCTAATGATCCGAATTTTCCTACATTAGTTAATATAATTGAAAATAAAATAATTATTCTAAATTCTTTCGATAATGCAAGAGATTATATAAAATTCATTGTTCCAGAAACAAAATCTGTAATTTCCTTTGTTCTAAATGATTATGATGCTGAGGATCCTATCGCATTTTATGCTTTACAATATGGTGATATATATACTGCTGGTGATGATGTTACAAATATGGTAGCTTATGGACATTTTGGGCCAGGTACAGATAACAGTAGAGTAGGTGAAAATATTTTAAAAGAATTTAATGTAATTCCCGAAAATTTCATTAAGCTAAGTACTGGTATTTATACTATGAAAATTCAACAAGGTAATAATATTAAAGGTTTTTATACAATAATAGTTTCATTACAATAAATATTTTTTCATACCATTTCATGAGCTACATACTCATAATCTAAATTGGAAAAATCTTTTTTCCAATCATTTTCCATATTTACAATCCATTTATTTAGTATCTTCATTAATTCTTCTGTGATTTTAGGTTCTGAATTGACTAGATTTACTTTTTCTCCTGGATCAGATTCTAAATCGGATAAATGAATATTAGATATTTTAGGTTCATCCTCTACTAATTGACCATTTAATACTAGCTTCCATTTTCCTTTTCTAATAGCTTTTTGATTTTCCATTTCCCAAAATATAGGTCGTTCAGGATTTTTATGCCCTTTGGTTAAATGTGGTAATAAACTTATTCCGTCAAGTTTCAAATTTTCAAAATCTATCCCAGCTGAATCCATAATAGTTGGGAAAATATCCATAGTAGCAGATATCTCATTTGAAATTTGTTTTGGTTTAATCTTATTCGGCCAATGAATAATGGATGGAACTTTAATTCCTCCATCAAATAAGCTAAATTTGTGTCCTTTTAATTTGCCTGTAGTACCTCCATAATATGGATCTTGATTTCCATCTAACCAATTTCTAGATTCTCTTGATGGTCCATTATCAGATGTAAAAAAGGATAGTGTATTATCTGATAATCCTAATCTTTGAATTTCATCCTGTATTTTACCTATAGCATCGTCTACTGCACTTATCATTGCTGCCATAATTTGGCGATCCCATGGAAGATTTGGAAATCGATCCAAATATTTCTGTGGTGCATGCATAGGATAATGTGGAGCATTAAATGGTATGTATAAAAAAATTGGAGATCCTTTTTCTTTCATCTCCCTAAGATATTGAATAGCTTTATCTGCTATTAGTTCAGTAAAATATTCACCATTTTTCCATATTTCTTCATTGTTTTCCCATAAATCATGGGTTGGATTTAAGCTTGGGCCAGGGCGATTTGCACCCCAATAAAAAATATGTGAGTAAAAATCTATACAACCAGCATAAAATCCAAAAGATTTTTCAAATCCATGATTATAAGGCCTACATTCATCTTTTAATCCCAAGTGCCACTTTCCCGTAATTGCAGTTTGATAATTATTCTCTTTTAATAAAGATGCTATTGTTTTAGTGATTGGTGGTAATCCTGTAGCTGTTCTGTGCCCTCGTAAAATAGACCTAACACCAGCATGACTAGGATATTTACCAGAAAGTAATGATGCTCTTGAGGGAGAACATACTGGACTATTTGAATACCAATCAGTAAAACGTACACCTTGGTTAGCCATTTTATCTAAGACGGGAGTTGAAAAGTCTGTTGCTCCCATGCAAGATAAATCTCCATAGCCTTGATCATCTGTAAAATAAATAACTATGTTAGGTTTACTTTTTTTCATTATCCTCTAAATTGAGGATCTGAATTTGCAAGTAAATAATCCATATTCATTACTATTCCTAAACCTGGTTCATTCGGTAGTATAAGTCTACCATTTTGAACATTTAGAGGTTTATCCATAAATACATCATATGCATTTAAACGATGCCTAGCAGTTTCTAATTTATAAAAATTAGGAACCGTCATCATTACGTGTGCTCCAGCCAGTATATTAATTGGACCACTGGCATCATGTGGTGAAATAGGTACGTAATATGCTTCAGCCATTGTAGAAATTTTCTTCAATTCAGATATTCCTCCAGTCCAAGTTACATCAGGCATTAAGAAATCTGTTAAATTTTTTTCTAAAATATCTACAAATTCCCATCTAGTATATAAACGTTCTCCTACAGAGATAGGAATTTTTATTTGTTCTCTTACATTCTGTAAAGCATGATTACTTTCTACAGGTACAGGTTCTTCCCACCAATGGATATTGATATGTTCTACACCATTTGCTAAGCGAACTGATGTGGGTACATCAAATCTTCCGTGAGCGTCTATAAGAAGTTCCATATCTTCACCTGCCCCCTCTCTTATAGCTTCAGTGATTTCTATACCTAAAGTTTCTCCTTTTTTATCCATTTTTCCACTTAAATAACCATTCTCTTCCTCTTCATAATGAGGGTATGGATCAAACTTCATTGCTGTATGTCCAGAATCTGCGATTTCTTTAGCTTGTTTCTTAGCTTCTTCTGGTGTTATGTTTGGATCAGGGTGTGTATAAAGTTCTATATTATTTCTGACTGGTCCGCCTAATAAATTATATATTGGTTCATTCTTAACTTTCCCAAAAATATCCCAAAGAGCAATATCAACTCCACTTATGGCATTAGTTGATGCCCCTCTCGATCCCATATAGGTGAATCTTCTAAAAATTTTATTCCATATTTTTTCTATTTGTAATGGATTCTCACCTACTATAATTTGATCTAATTGTTGAATAATTGCACATATTGCTCTATTAGCAGCTGGATGTGTAGTTGTAACTTCACCCCATCCTGTAATATCTTCATCTGTTTTTACTTCTACAAAAATGTATTCACCTTTTCTGCCAAAGTTATAAGCAGCATATGAATAAAGTAGCCAAGGTTTGACAGAGGTTATTTTCATCATAGTCCTTTACTTTTTATTTTGAATCTTTTTGAGATCCTTCGATCGATATATTTGGGATCCATTCTAACCATTTTGGTAAATACCAAGCTTTATTACCTAATATTTTCATAACGCTAGGAACTAAAATAGATCTTACTATTGTTGCATCTATTAGTACTGCAGCACCTAAGCCAAATCCCATAGATTGGAAGAATGCAATTTCTCCTAATGCGAAACCTCCAAAGACTGCAACCATAATCAATGCGGCACCAGTTATTATACTTGCTGTTTTATTTAAACCGAAAGCTACTGAATCATCTGATGATTTATAATCATCATAATTTTCCTTAATTCTACTCAACATAAAAACATGGTAGTCCATAGATAGTCCAAAAAGTATACTGAACATAAAAAGAGGTAACCAAAATTCTAATTGGTCTACTTGTTCGAAACCGAAAATACCAATCATAAAACCTTTTTGAAATACTAATACTAGTAATCCGTATGATGCTCCAACTGAGAGTAAATTCATAATTATTGATGCAATCGAAATTGTAATCGATCTAAATGCAAAAAGTAGTAATATTAAACTTAGGCCAAGAACTAATCCTACTACCACTGGGAAATATTCATCTGTAATTGAAACAGAATCTACAACTTCAGCTGAAGTTCCTCCCACATAAATAGTGTATTCCGATTTTGGAATATCCTTGAATGCCAATGGGATTAATTCACTTCTAAGCTTGATTATTGAATTTAGAGCTGTTTGATTTTGTGGGTCACCTGGAATTCTAGATGATAACTGTGCATAATTTATAGTAGGTTCAATTCTTACATCAGGTTTTACGAACCCTTCATCATTAACTAAGAAAAGTTCCAATTCTTCGATAGATTTTGAAATCTTTTCAGAACTAACATCTGCATCTATTATTATATTTGCTGGGGCATCCGATCCAAATCCAAATTTTTCATCGATTAGATTAAATCCAACTTTAACTGGTTCACTATCTGGAAGTACAGAAATCCCACTCGTTCCTTTTTCCAAATCAAAGTAAAAATAAGCTAGTAGCAATAAAAAAATTGAAGCTCCTAACATACTGAAATAAGGCCTTCTCATCACTTGTAATGTGATTTTGTTCCATATTCCTCCTTTATTATTAGATTCTGTATCTCTTTGATCAAGAAATTTAATTTTTAATCCATATCTTTGTAGCAAGGAAATGAATACTAGAAATATCATTACGATTCCAGAAACTATCAATAATTTAGGACCTAATTCTTGGGTTAAAGCCACAATCGTAAAACCTATAATATATAAAATTACAGTCAAACCTTTTGGTACCTGGAAAGTATTTACCTTATCACCCAAAATACCTATAAGCGCTGGAAGCAAAGTTATACCAGCTAAAACAGCAACAAAGACAACAACTACAGCACCGACACCAAATGCTTGGAAAGTTTTTTCTGGGATTATAAACATACCTAAAAGAGCTAAGACTACTGTTAATCCACTGAACATTACAGCTCTTCCGGCAGTGCTACCTGTTGTGACTATTGCATTTATTTTATCTAAACCGTTAAATCTTTCTTCCCTGTATCTTGAGAGTATAAATAAACAATAATCAATCCCTACAGCTAATCCCATCATGGTCATAATGTTAGGAACAAAGTCATTTAGGTCAACTATTTGACCTAAAATAGCTACCATACCAATTGCTACAAAAATTGAAACTATTGCTAGTATTACGGGTATTAGTGCTGCTGTAACTGATCCGAAAACCAAAGCTAAAATAATAATAGCTACAGATATTCCTATCGTTTCACCTGTCACTAAATCTTTTTCTGCTAATTCTTGAAAAGTATACTCAATTGATGAAGTTCCAATAAAATAATATTGGAAATTATTATTTGAATAATCTTCTGTAAGATGCATTAATGGTGATATTAAATCACCTCTAACAAATGGAGCTGATAATAATATTGTTGAATAGTCTTCAGAAGGAGTAATTTCATAATCTTCAAAATTTCCTATATTTTCATTAACTCCAGCATTAATAATTTCTACTTGGACTTTATCGAAGAATCCATTTATTGATTGTAAATATTCTTCTGAAGGATAACTATAAACATTAGAAGAAATAATCAGTAAGTTGTCGGAATTATTTTCTTTAGCTTTTTTTGTTGTTTTGTTGTCGGATTTCTTAGTTAAAAGTGAAAGTTTACTGTCTTTAAGTTCTTCTGCTAATTTATACTCAAGGTCTTTTGTTGGTCCTTGGCCACCTTTTAGGGCACTTTCAAGATAATTTTGAGATAAAAAACCAGCTAATCCTATCATAATAATCCAGAGTGCGATTATATATAATGGCTTTACTGCACAAAATTTTACTAGAGATTTAAGAGACAAAACATTTTCCTTAATTATTAAAGAATTAATGAATAGATTTTTTAATCATATATATAAAAATTTAACTAAATGTTAATTATTTATTAAATATCTGAACTAGATCACATTCAATAAATTTTTTTGTTCATTTTTATATGTTCTATACCAGCTTCATTAAATAATTTACCTTCTGTTTCATACCCATGATATAAATAGAAGTTCCTTACGTAATTTTGTGCATGGAGTGTTAGTTTTGAAAGCCCATTTTCTTTTGCTTTAGTTTCTAGAAAATTTAATACCAACCCGCCAACACCAATTCTTCTGAAATTCTTTTTTATCGCCATTCGTCCAATTTTGCCTATACCCATGTTTAATGGCACAACTCTGCCTGTAGCAATATACGTTTCTTCTAATTTTACTAAACAAGTAATTGAGGTTTGATCAAAGTCATCTATTTCTAGTTCCTTAGGTACTCCTTGTTCTTCAACGAAAACTTCATAACGTATCTTGTAAGATTCATTATGATCCTTTTTTGTTTTAGCTTCACTTATTTTAAATTTTTCTAAGATTTTAGTTCTTCGCGTGCTTTAGGATTGAAAATATTAATAAGAAGAAGAATTTCAGGAATTCCTGTAACTATTAGATACCATATTGCAAAACCTACAGATTCATTAGATGCAGCCAATGGTAATTCTAGTACCTTTAACAAACTCCCTAGTATTATTAAATAAAAAAAGAATTTTATTCCTCTAGCAAATAAATAAGTAAATAAAATTCTTGCAATTCCTACTGCAAATAGTATCCAACAAAAACTTTTAACTTCATGAAATTCTTCCTCGAATATGATCCAGGTAGAAGGTAGCGCAAAAGTTAAAGCTATTGTTATAAGTAATAGTCCACCAATATAAGAGAAAATCATAGCACTTCTTAAAGGTGAAATATCTATACCAATTAAATTTTTAAACATAATATTAATCCCTTATGATATTAATCCCTTATGGATATATTAATAAATTTATTTATTTTTTGTTGATATAAAAATCTGAAATTTTCTTTAAATTATTGTTTCTTATATAAATAATTTGATTCTTTTGTCTACTCAAGTTCAAACTGAACGATAAAAATTATACTTTCTAAAGTAGTTTACCTCACTGATAATTGATATATTAATTTTCAGATAAAAGTAAATTAAGGAGAAATAAGATGGCGATAGTAGGAGATGGTGACTTAAAGTATGAATTAGATGATTCTTGGCCTAATATTCCGGAAGGATGGACACTTGGAGAAGGTTGGTCTGGTCCTAACGATGATAGGTTTAAGCATTTAGATAATAACGGTATGGGATGGTCTGGAGGAGGAGTTTCAGATGTAGCTGCAGATTCAAACGATAGGATATATGTTTTTAATAGAGATGCTCATCCAGTTGTAGTATTTGAAGCTGATTCTGGTGATTTTGTTACTTCATGGGGAGAATATGAATTTTTAGAAACCCATGGAATATTTATAGATCCTGAGGATAATGTTTGGACTACAGATAGACAACGGCATATAGTAACCAAACATACTAAATATGGAAAAAAATTAATTCAATTAGGTGAAAGAGATTGGTCTAGTGCCTCTGTAACCCCACACGGTAACCACCCCGAACATGCTTTTCTGGCTAATCCTTTTTCTATGCCTGCAGGTGTATCAGTTTCATCATCTGGGCATATTTTTGTAGCAGATGGATATGGAAACCGACAAGTACATAAATTTAATCCAGATGGGAAAAAAGTAATTTCTTGGGGAACTCCTGGTACTAATGAAGGTGAATTTGCTCTAGTTCATAATTTAGATTTAGATTCTCAAGATAGGGTATATGTATGTGATAGACATAATCAGAGAGTGCAAATTTTCGATCATGATGGAAATTATATTGATAGTTGGACAGATCTTCATTTTCCTGGTGGAGTTTATTGTGATAGGAAGAACTTAGTTTATATAGCAGAGCAGGGCGGTGCAAGAGATCCTGGGGTTTCAATTTTTACAGAAACTGGAGAACTCGTTTCTAGATTCAGAGGCCCAGATGTTGAAGCACATGGTATAACATTAGATTCCAAAGGTAACATTTATACTGCCGAACTTAGAAAAGCTCCTGGACTTAGTCAAAGAAGAGTGAATAAATACGTTAAAATATAAAGACTACTTTTAATATAAAAAGGTTGGTTTAATAAATTTTTTTACTAAAAAGTAAGCCAACCTTTTTATTTTTTTATCTGTCAGAATTTAAATGCCAGCTCTAGATTTTCCACTGACTTCAGGATTTATCCAATTTTCAGGATTGTTTCCATTGATAACTCTTATAACTTCATTAGCAGTTCTTTTTTCTAGTTCTAGTGTAGATGCTTGTGAGAAAAAAGCTGTATGTGGTGTGATAATTACGTTATCAAGTTTTAGAAGAGGATTATTAGGCTTAGGAGGTGTCGGTTCTACTACATCAAGACCTGCACCTGATAAATGTCCATTGTAGATCGATTTTGCTAGTGCGTTTTCATCAATTAATCCGCCTCTAGCACAATTAACTAATATTGCACCTTTTTTCATAATTGATAATTCTTTTTCACCTATCATTCCTTGTGTTTCAGGAATTAATGGGACATGCAAAGATATAAAATCTGAT
>CAZBHC010000040.1:0-18560 GCA_964491775.1 uncultured Dehalococcoidales bacterium
AAGGGTAAATTTCTATATATAAATAATTTTTTTAGTAATAACGAGGATATATATGTTGCGCGTTAAATTTTTAAATAAAATAGCTTTCTTTTTTACATTCATATTTTTATATTTAATTTTTATTGCTTGTTCTTCAGATTCTGAAATTGTCCAGGAAATAGTAATTGAAACTGTTGTTGTTGAAAAAGAGATTATTAAAGAAGTTGAAGTCATTAAAGAAGTTGAAGTTGAAAAAGTGGTGCAAAAAGAAGTACCTGTTGAGTCAAAAAATATAATAGAAAAAACAATTATTGAAATCCCAGAAACTTCTTACCCTTTAAGTCTTTCTGATATGTTGAATCAAAATGTTGTAATTTCTAAATTCCCAGAAAGAATTATAAGTATAAGTCCTACTGCAACTGAAATGATTTATAAGCTTGAACAAAATGTTGTTGCTAGAGATAGTTCTTCTAAATTTCCTGAAGAAATTTTAGACCTACCAACTGTTGGCAGTGCCTATACCCCTAATATAGAAATGATTATTGAAAAAGAACCTGATTTATTGATTATTGAGGCTCTTACTCAAGCACGATTTATGAAAGATCTTGCACGTCTAAATGTACCTATATTAGCAGTTAGAGCAACATCACTTGATGATGTAACTCAGAGTATAAAAATATTGGGAACAGCCCTAGATGTAAAGGAAAAATCTGACGAAGTAATTTCTGATATAAATACAAAAATAGATTTACTAAAAAAGAATGTAGATCAATCTCAAGATATTATAATCTTGATATCTGATGCAGATAGAAATATTTATGCTGCTAAACCAGAATCCTATGCTGGTGCAGTAGCTAAAATTTTAGGATTGGGTAATTTGGCAGAAGGTATGTCAGATATGGGACCTTATCCTGGGTATACTTTATGGACACCCGAACAAGTTGCTACTTCTAATCCAGCCTATATTTTTACTATTTCACCTGCACCTCCTCCAGCTCCGAAACTATCGACTATGTTACCAATGTTTCCTGGGTATTCGAATTTAGAGGCTGTTGCTAATGAAAAAGTTAAAGAACTAGATCCGATTTTATTTATGCAAGCACCTGGGCCAAGAATGATTAATGCCGTGGAACAGATAAAGTCTTATATTAGTAAATAGATTTTATAGAGTAATGAGTTGAAAAACTATAGATTAATTTATATTAGTTTATCCTTATTTATATTAATTATATTTGGTTTTTTTATAGGTGTTTTATTTGGCCCGACAAATTTATCTTTCTCAGATTTAAATGATGCTATTTTTTATAAAGGAAATTCTCCACAATCTACTATAGTTTGGGATATAAGAATGCCTAGAATTTTTATAGCTATTACTGTAGGTGCATTACTTGCATTATCAGGGTCTATCATACAGGTAACAACTCGAAATCCATTAGGAGATCCTCAATTGTTTGGAATTACTGGAGGGGCATTAATAGTAAATGCTTTGGTTATTTCTGGGAAGATAAATTTAGACCCTTGGCTTGAAATTATATTTGGAGTTTTAGCTTCCATTATTGGGGCAATAATAATATATTTTTGTGCCTCTAGAGAAGATCTTAAAATATCTACACTAGCGATAATTGGCTTTTCATTAGGAGCAATGTGTGTAGCTATATCTACAGGTGTAATGGCATATTCTAGAGTTTTCACACAACAAGCATTAAGTGTTATAGGAGGAAGTACTGCGAATTTAAATTGGGATTTTTTATTTCATTTAATTCCATTTATGTTTATAGGAATATTAATTGTATTCTTCATTATCAATAAGTTTGATATTTTAGTATTAGGAGATCAAATTTCAAAAAATTTAGGTGTTGATTCTAAAAAAACAAGATTAATTGCTTTGATTGCAGCGGCGATAATGAGTGGATCTTCGGTCGGAATAGTTGGAAGTATAGGTTTATTAGGATTAATTACTCCCCATATTACTAGAATCATAATAGGTAATAATATTAGAAAAATTATCATCTACTCTTTACCTATAGGAGGATTAATAATGTTATATTCTGATCAAATATCAAGATTGATTTTTATGCCAAATGAAGTTCCTGTAGGATTAGTTATCACTATATTAGGAGCTCCAATTATGATGTATTTATCTTGGAGATATTTATGAATTTAGTAGTTAACGATACTTCTTTCAGTTATAAAGATTATACTATTTTTGATTCTA
The DNA here is from genome assembly GCA_964491775.1 of uncultured Dehalococcoidales bacterium. Lineage (GTDB taxonomy): Bacteria > Chloroflexota > Dehalococcoidia > Lucifugimonadales > Lucifugimonadaceae. The sequence continues at coordinate 2,195 of CAZBHC010000040.1, forward strand.
TTAATTTAATGGTTTCAAAAGGAGAATTTATTTGTTTGGTTGGAGCTAATGGGTCAGGAAAAAGTACATTATTAAGATTAATTTTTGGAGATATTAAACCCAGATCAGGTGAAATTTTCATTGAAGATTCTAATAAACAAAAGATAAGAAATATTGCTCAAAATGTTTCTTATTTACCTTCAAATATATCTAATCCACTATACCTTAGTGTAAATGAATTATTACGATTAGCTAGATATAAAAAAGGAACTAAATTTCAGTGGAATTTATCAATTAAAGATAAAAAAATAATAGAATATGCAGTAGAAAAATGTCAGATAGAAAAATTAGTAGATAGGACTTTTACCGAACTATCAAGTGGTGAAATACAAAGGGTATGGATAGCGTTTTGTTTAGTCCAAAATAAAGAATTTTTAATTTTGGATGAATCATTAAGTAATTTAGATTATCCTACTAGAGAATTTTTCTTTAATATGCTTAAGCAAATATCAAAAGATAATAAAGGAATATTGCTAGTAACTCATGATTTAGAAATGGCGAATAAATTTTCTGAGAGAATATTTATAATAAAAGATAATAAATTAGATGTCACAAATTTAGTCAGAACCGATAATATTATTTAATTATTTACTCTTAGTTTTATATTTTATTAGGTAATTTTGAGATATCGTCCAGAAATTGATGGTCTTAGAGCTTTAGCAGTATTAGCTGTAGCTTTTTTTCATATTAGTCTTCCTGTTTTTTCTGGAGGATATGTTGGAGTGGATGTGTTTTTTGTAATTTCTGGGTTTTTAATAACAAGTATTATATATAAAGATTTTTCGAATAAAAATTTTTCAGTAATAAATTTTTGGGAACGTAGAATTAGACGTATTTTACCAGCCCTTAGTGCGGTAATTTTTTTTACATTACTTTTTGGTTTATTTTTTTTAGTTCCAAACCATTTTTTAGATTTAGGTCAGTCTATTGGAACACAGAGTTTATTTATAACAAATTATATGTTTTGGAGAGAATCAGGATATTTTGATAATCCTGCTCAGTTTAAACCTTTATTACATACTTGGTCTTTATCTGTAGAAGAACAATTTTATGTACTTTTACCAATAATTTTTTTTGTATCAAAAAAATTTAACAAAAAGATTTTCAGATCATTAATATTAAGTTTATTAATTCTTTCTTTTTTGTTATCTGTATTTTATTTAGAAAATCATAAGAATTCTGTATTTTATTTTTTACCTTTTAGGGCGTGGGAATTATTACTAGGTTCATGTTTAGCAATGAATTATATTCCCACAAAAAAATTAAATAAATATGTAGTTGAATTAGTAGCTTTCATAAGTATTATTATAATTTTATTGTGTTTTATAATTTATGATCAATCTACTGAATTTCCTGGAATATTTGCTTTACCTGTATGTTTAGGGACTGCAGTTTTTATTTGGGTAAACAGTTCTAATTATTCTAAATTAGTTAATATAATTTTTACAAATAAAGTAACTGTTTTTATAGGTAAATTATCTTATTCATTTTATCTAATTCATTGGCCAGTATTAATTTTTGGAAGTTACATAGCTTTAAGGCCACTAACAATTATTGAGTCATTATTTTTACTATTATTATCTATGATATTAAGTTTTTTTTCTTGGAAATATATTGAACAACCAATTAGACAAAAAAGAATTTTAAAAAGTAAAAGATCAATATATATATATGCAATTTTTACATTATTTATATTTTTTATTATTGGTATTTTGATTCATATAAATAATGGATTTCCGAACAGATTTAATAATCAAGTTAATTTATTAGCAAATGGAAATATTGATAATAATCCCAGAAGGTTAGAATGTCATTACATATCAAATAAAGATATACATTTAGGAAATTTATGTGAAAGAAATGTTAGGTTAGAAGATCCTAAACAACCATCGTTTATAAGTTGGGGAGATTCTCATGCTGATGCAATTATGCCTCTTTTAGAGGAAATAGCCTTAGAAAATGATTTAGCTATGTATCATGCATCAAAAAATTCTTGTCCTCCATTAATAAATACTATACCAATTAACTCTTCTAAAGAATGTTATGAATTTAATAACTACATGTTAAAGAATATATCTGATAAAGGGATTAAAAATGTAATATTAACTGCGAGATGGTTAGTTTATACAAAAGGTCGTTCTGATATAGAACCTTTAAATGAAACCAGTCCTCTATTAGTTACATATGGCAGTAATAATAAATATATAAACCCAGAAAGAGCAATAAAAAATCTAGAGAAACATTTAAACGAGACTATAGATATAATAAATAGTTTAGATGCAACAGTCTGGATTATTGAACAACCACCCGAACAACAACTACTTTCTCCACCTGACCAATTAGCACAATATAGTATTAGAGGAAGAGATATTTCAAATTTAGGTGTTGAAAGATCAGTTCATCAAAATAGAGAAAATTATGTTTCTGAAATTATGCATAGTATTGCAAAAACAAATCAAAGAGTCCATATTATTTCTCCTGATGTTGTGCTCTGTGACGAAAAAAAATGCAATTTAGAATATAAAGGTATCTCTATTTATAGAGATGACGATCACTTAACAGTTTCAGGATCTAAAATTTTAAAACCTTTGTTCAACCATATAATAATGAAAAATTTAACTAGGAATTAAATTTTTCTGCACTGTCCTCAGGTTTATATCCAATTTGATTATATGCATGTTTCCAATCTCTATAGTTATTTTTATTATCTGAAACACCAAAAAAGATATCAAATTTTAAATTTTTAGGAGCTTCAATAGATTTAATTACCAACTGTGATAGATCATTATGACTCACAAAAATGGAATGTCCTCTACCTTTTGATGGTCTACCGTCTTTAGAGCAACCACCTATTCGAATACAAATTATTGAAATATCAAATAATGAACTGTACATTCTAGCAAGATCTTCTCCAAACAATTTTGAAACACTGTAGAAACTCTTAGGATTGGGCTCAGATTTTTTTGTAATTAATGGAATTGATTCATTAGGTATTTTACCATTGATTATTTCCGAATATGGTGACTGATCTTCATATCCCATTATTGTAGATCCGCTGGAAGCAAAAATTATTCTTTTAACACCATTTTTTATACTTGCCTGAAAAACATTATAAGTACCAATAATATTTGATTCTAAAATTTCTTCCCAACTAGCTTCCATACCATTTTCGGAATGTACTCCACCATTTGCTGCTAAATGTATAACAGTATGGATATTCTTAAAGGATTTATTAATAGAATTCATTGAATTTATATTTCCAATATTGTTTTCAATATCATCTGTTTTTAAACCGTTTCTGGATAAAGAAGAAAGTATATATTTTTTTTTAAGTGAAGGTATTATTGCTTGTCCAACTGCTCCACTTAATCCTGTAATTAAAATTTTTTTCTTCTTATTTATAGCCATTTAGTAACCATTTCTATAGGTGTTCTTGTAGCTGAGATTTGGGTTTTTGTATAACCTATGTAAAGCGCGCCTACTATCTCCCAATTTTCTGTTATATTCAGTGCTTTTTTTACTTCAGGACATAAGCATGGTTTTCCTGTTGACCATCCCACACCTATACCAATTGAATAACTAGCAAGTTGTAAATTTTGTATTGCACAGCAAGTAGCAGCATAATTTTCTTTGGTTATTTCACTATTTTCACCGGGTATAGAATAAACATAAATAAAAGCAGGTGCATCCAAAATTTCTTTTCTTGCAGAAATTGCACTTGAAAGTTTTCTTTCTTCATTTGGATTTTTTACATTTGAATAAGTCCAATCATAAATTAAATTTGCTATTTCTAATCTTTTCGCACTATTTTTTTCTAAGACGAAAAATCTCCAAGGCTCTGTTGATCTATGATTTGGGGCCCAAGTAGCGGCTTCAATAATTTTTTCTATAGTATCTTTTGTTATAGGTTTATGATTAAATTCCCTTACTGTTCTTCTGTTTTTTATTATTTCGAATATTTCATTATTCATTTTGGTTACCATTGAAATGTTTAAATAATTTAGAATTTTATTTAATAATTATTAATCTACATTTTAATTTAATGTTATCTTCAATATTTTTATATGTTAAAACACACTATATTTGAAACTAAATTCGGTTGGATTGGAATCATGGTAAGTGATAATGGAGTTTTACGAACTACATTACCATTAAGATCTGTATTAGAGGTCCAAAATAATTTTGGATTTTTTTTTCAAAAATCAATAAAAGATAATTCCCATAAAAAAATAAAAATTATACAAAAACAAATTATTTTGTACTTGAATCGAGAAAAATCTCAAATACATCACATACCTGTAGATTTATCATATCTTCCAGATTTTACTAACAGAGTTCTTAATATATGTTTAAAAATTCCATTTGGAGAGACAAGAAGTTACAAATGGTTGGCAACGGAATTAGGTAGTAGTAAATATGCTCGTGCTGTGGGGCAATCTTTATCTAAAAATCCAGTACCATTGATTATTCCTTGCCATAGAGTTATATCAATATCAGGTGGTATGCAAGGTTTTATGGGAGGGACTAAACATAATCACTTAAAGCGCAGGTTAATAGATTTGGAAAAATCAATCTGAAGTTGATTTAAAGTCTAATAACATTTCACTCAGTAATTTTTTTGCTGGTAAGTAATCATTTTCTGAAACAAAAAGCCTTACAGGGGAATTTGATATTCCTATATATACATAATTTGTAGAATCAATAATTTTTGAATTAAATCCATTTACCTTTAGTAATTCTCTCCAAGATTCAGCTGTAATTTGATTTGGGGCTGTGGATAATAATTTCCAGTTCATTGTTTTATTAATATATTCTCTTCTCCCACTATTTCTACCAATCTATCTTTTAATATTTTACTAATTTCAACTTTTTTTGGTAATAAAAGATTTACAATTTTATTGTTAGATTGTACATGCAAATTTACTTCACTATGACCAGGAGAATCTTCAATTAACATAAAGATATCTTGTATAATTTTTTGAGCTACTTCTGAATCATTATTTTCGAAAATTTTTATTATAAGAGGTTCGGTGTTTTTTGTTTCTAAAATTGCTTTTTCTACTCTTAAATTATTTATAGTAGGATTAGTTTCTTTTTGAACCAAAATACTATCTTCATTAGTAATACTAGTTTCAGAATCTATATCTTCCTGATTTTTAGAAAAATTATATTTTGATGCATCTTCTACAGCTAATGAAGTTATACCATTTCTTTCACGTAAAGTTCCATTAATAGAAATAAAATCCCCTAATACCCATAAATTTTCTGTTCGGAGCAGTACATCAGGCCAAACCACTGTTTCTACTACTTTATCTAAAAGTTGTAATTGTATAGATTTGAATGAATCACCTCTTCTAGTTTTTAAGTCTTTTACATTTGCTATTTGGCCAATAACAGATATTTTTTTTGAAATGGATTCTTTAGTGATTTCTGATGCAAAAACTATATGATTAGTTTGCGATTTTAATTCTTCTGCGATTGGGTTATGTGTAAATTCTACACCTATTAATTCTCTTTCCCACATGACCATTTCTTTTAGAGGTGTATCTTCTTTTTCTATTTCAAATTTTTGTATTGTGTTATCAACGGATTCTCCGAACATATCAAACAATGATGATTGATTTGATTCCCTAATTCTAGTTTGGGATTGAATAACATTTATAATTCTTTCTGATGCATTAAATATTCCCCCTCTAGAACCAAATTCATCAAATGAACCACATCTTATTAGACTTTCAAAATTTCTTCTATTGCAATATTTTGCATCTGTTCTAATAGAAAAATCCTCCAATGAATTATATTTTCCATTTTCTTTTCTTTCTTCTATAATTTGTTCTATTGCATTTTCACCTACATTTTTTATTGCAGATAAACCAAAACGTATACTGGGTATTTTATTGCTTTCTTCAACGCTAAATTTTGAAAAAGAAGCATTAATATTAGGAGGAAGAACATCAATATTATGTTTTTTTGCTTCTCTTATACAATCACCAATTTTTTCAGGGTTATCTGTACTAGAATTCATAATAGAGCAGAAATATTCTACAGGATAATTAGCCTTAAAATATGCTGTCCAATAAGCTATATAACCATATGAAACAGCATGGGCTTTATTGAAACCATATCCTGCAAATGGTTCAATTAGTTGGAAAACTTTTTTTGCTTGTGTTTCAGTGTAACCTTTTGATAATGCCCCTTTAGTAAATTTATCATTTTCGGCTTTCATTACAGATGGTATTTTCTTCCCCATGGCTTTTCGGAGGATATCAGCTTCTCCTAGTGTATACCCACCAAATTCTTGGGCTATTAACATTACTTGATCTTGATATACAATTACTCCATAAGTAGGTTCTAATAAATTTTTTAGATCGTCATGTGGATATTGTATTTCTATCTTTCCGTATTTTGCATTTATGAATGTTTCTATATGTTCCATAGGACCAGGTCTATAAAGAGCTATCATAGCTGCTATATCCATAATAGATGATGGTTTTAGGTCTTGGATATAATTTCTCATTCCTGCTGATTCAAGCTGAAAGACACCGAAAGTATCTGCATTAGAAAGTAATTCAAATGTTTTTTTATCATCAATAGGAATTTTATAAATATCTAAATCTTCATTTTTTGTTTCTTTTATTAATTCAATACAAGAATTTAGTACAGATAGGTTGGTTAAGCCTAGGAAATCCATTTTTAATAAACCTACAGATTCCACAGCTTTCATTGCATATTGAGTTGTCGGGATAGAATTCTCATCAGAATTTGTTGTTCTCATGAGGGGGACATTATCAGTTAAAGGTGTTTCAGAAATCACTATACCTGCAGCATGAGTACTTGCATGCCTTACGGAACCTTCAATTTTTATTGCTGTGTCTATTACATTTTTAGAGTCATGATCATTTATTGTTAGATTTTTCATTTCGCTAGATTCATCTAGAGAAGTCTTTATATTAATACCTAGTTTATTTGGTACTAATTTTGCAAGTTTGTCTCCTAAAGATAAAGGTAAATCTAAAGCTCTAGTTGTATCTCTGATGGAAGCTCGTGCACCAAGGGTCCCAAATGTTACTATTTGTGCTACATGATCACGTCCATAATGATCGACACAGTATTTAATTACTTCCTCTCTTCTATCATCAGCAAAATCCATATCAATATCAGGCATTTCTCTACGTTCAATATTTAGGAATCGTTCGAAGAATAAATCTCTTTCGACTGGATCTATTTGAGTTACTTCAAGACAAAATAGTACTAGACTGGATGCAGCTGAGCCACGAACTGCTGATAAAATCCCTCTTTTATTAACGAAACTAAATATGTCCCAACATACTAAAAAATAGTCTGCATAGTTTGTTTCTTCAATAATATGTAGTTCATAATTTAGTCGATCTGTAAGTTTTTTGTCAGGATTATCATATCTTTTATTTAGTCCATCGAAAGAAAGTTTTTTTAGATATTCTATTGATGTCATTTGATCAGGAACTGGAAATTTAGGTAATAAAGTTTTTCCTAGATCTAAATCTAATTCACATGATTCTGCTATCAACAATGTATTATCACAGGCTTCTTCTAATTCACTCCACTGTTGTCTCATATCTTCTGAACTTCTTATGTAATAAGAAGTATCTTCCATGTGAAGTCTTTTAGGGTCTTTTATATTTGTTCTAGTATAAATACAAGTTAATATGTCTTGTAATGGAGCATCAGATTGTTTTACGTAATGAGAGTCATTAGTGACTACAGTAGGGATATTAAATTTTTTTCCAATTTCTACAATTGAACGATTTATTTTTTCTTGACCTTCGATACCTTTATGACTCATTAATTCTAAAAAATATTGTTCTTTGAAAATTTCTTTGAACCAAGTAGCAGATTTTTCTGCTTCTTCAATATTTTCTTGTTTTAAATAACTAGATAATTCTCCTGAAGGACAACCTGACAGGATGGTCAATCCATCTGAATGTTTTTCTAATAAATCTTTATCTAATCTAGGTCTTCTATAAAAACCTTCAAGGTGGGCTATTGATGAAATTTTTAGAAGATTACGGTAACCAATATAATTTCTAGCTAAAATTGTAATATGATATGGATTTTTCTCTTTATTTTTATCTAATCTAGAGTTTGGAGCAATATATCCTTCCATACCTATTATAGGTTTAATACCTTGGTTTTGTGCAGAAGTATAAAAATCTATTGCGCCATGCATTACTCCATGATCAGTCATTGCTACGGCTGGCTGACCTAAATCGGAAACGGTCTGAATTAAATCGTCAATTTTGCTAAATCCATCTAATAAAGAATATTCTGTATGATTATGGAGATGTACGAAATTTTTTTTCAAAATTTATGTTCTTTACTTCAATAATTAAGGGAGTTAACTTAATAGATTATTTAGATATTTTGAGGATACTTCTTTACCTATAATTGGTCGATACTTAAATGGGGTTAAAAATAGAATTAAGATTAATTATTTTTTTAATTTTTTAACTTTTTTACAAATTTTGATGGAGATTCTAAAGTTATACAAAGTGGGATTGATATAAGTAACAAAATTGCCAATATGAAAAAACCGATCCTGTAATCATTATTTAGATCATAAAAGAATCCTATTAAAGCAGGTCCAGCAGCACCAAAAATTGCATTTATTGATGCTGTTAATCCAACGATAGAACCATAACTTGTGCGACCAAAATAGTCAGCAAGTAAAGTAAGTCGTAAAGGAATAGAAGCGCCGAATCCTACTCCATAACCTATAACAAAAATTGGTAAGGGAATATAACCTAATTCAAAATTATTTAATGAAAAATTAATTAAAGGTAAAGCTAATATTCCTAATGCTTGTAAAAAGAAAGTGATAGTAAGTAAATTTATTCTATCGTATTTATCTCCTATGACTGCTATTCCTGTTCTCCCAAGTAAGTCTCCAACGGCGATAGAACCAGCTGCTATAGCTGCTAATTGGATTGACATACCAAAATCTGTCAGGGCATCGAAATGGAATAAATTTGATGAATGTACTAATTGCCCAAATGATGTTGCTATAGCTAATTGCCAAAATACTCTAAGCTTTAATGCTTGTCTGAAGGTAACGGATGGTTCGCTAATTCTGCGTGAAGATTTAGAGTTACCATCTTTATTATTTCTTAAATCTCCATCTGGTAATAAGCCATAAAATTCAGGTTTTTTTCGCATAAAAAAAGATGCTGGAATTCCAATTACCCAAAATCCTATACCAATTGTCATCATGACATCACGCCAACCAAATCCCTCAATAAGAAAAACTAAAAGGGGTAATGTTATTCCTCCTAATGCTGAAAATGACATCAGAATACTTAGAGCTCGTGCTCTTTTTTGTATAAACCAATTTCCTACTGTTACTACAAAGACTATGAAAGATCCAAATGACATTCCTAAAGTAAGGATTAGTATTGAAATATAGAAATGCCATAAATTTTGCATTTGGCTCATAATGATAAAACCTATACCCGTGGTAATAATTCCAAAGATCATAACTTTTCTTGGGCCAAATTTATCTATTGCATATCCTACAAATGGTGATATTAATCCACTTTCACTTCTTTGAATTGAAATAGCAGCTCCTGTTGCTGCAGCGCTCCATCCGAAAGTTCCTAAAATATGTGGGACAAAAGCTTGAAATCCACGCCAAAATACAGCGGATGTGTACCACTGAACAATACCTCCTGCACCTACAATATACCAACCATAAAATAATCGTTTCAAAGTAAAGAAAATTTATTAGGAGAAATTAAAATCATAATTTATATCATATTACCTAATCTTAATTATCAGAGAAAAAAGTATGGTATAAAAATAATTATTTAAATAAAATTTATATTAACTGATTTTTTTTGGAGGAAATTATAACTTTATTTAAAATTCTTGGAATTCCGATACAAATAAATATAACTTGGATAATTGCTTTTGTTTTAATAACTTGGTGGTTTAGCACTGGTGTTTACCCTGCAAGAGTTTATGGATGGACAGAAATTAATTATTGGATCATTGGAGCAGTTACTTCATTAGTATTATTTGCTTCTGTTTTAATTCATGAATTGGCACATTCTTTTGTGGCTTTATCTAAAGGTCATTCTATTGAAGGTATCACTCTTTTTCTTTTTGGTGGTGTATCAAAAATTGTAGGTGATTCGAAGAAACCATCAGATGAATTTTATATTTCTTTTTCCGGGCCTTTATCCTCCTTGGTTATAGGAGTGATATTTATTTTATTAAATAACTTAATAAATTTAGGTTCAGGAATTTTTTCACAAAATATTAGGGAATTAATATATGTTGTAGCTTTCATGAATATTTTGTTAGCAGTATTTAATTTAATTCCTGGGTTTCCGATGGATGGAGGCAGAATTTTAAGAGCGATAATTTGGTGGTTTAGCGGTAATAAAGATATGGCTTCTAGGTTTGTATATGTCTTAGGTAAATATATTTCATTTTTAATTGTAGGTTGGGGTATTTGGAATATCTTTTTAGGAGATATAACTGGTGGAATATGGACTATCTTAATTGGGATATTTCTTTATAGTTCTGGAAGAAATGAATACATGATGAACAATGTAAAGAATTATAGAGAAAATAATACATTTTTTAAATTTGGAACTAAAAAAGAACACCAAGAAAATTCTCATATACCTGTAAGTATGGCATACAAACCTTTATCAGTTTCTATAGAGGAAGATATTAGTATAAGTGAATTAAAATCTTTAAATTATTTAACTACATATAGAGATATTGTTCCTGTGACTTTTGAAGGAAAAATTCAAGGGTTTATTGGATTGAGAGATTTGGAGAAAATAGATAAGGATAAAATAACAGTTAATGAGTTCTTAAAGACACAATTATTTTTTTCTATACAAAAGGATGAATCTTGTGAAATGGCATTAAATATCATGGATCAAAATAAATTATTTGCACTTTTGGTTTTAGATGGAGATAAAAACCTTGGTTCAGTTATTCGTGAAGATATTTTAGATATTTATATTAGTACCAAAAAATGAATATCTTACAAAGCTATAATTCCATATCCTGCATCTACCGGAATTGTACTTCCAGTAATTCCTGAAGATAAATCACTTATCAGAAATAAAGCTGTATTAGCTACTTCATTATGATTTATATTTCTTTTCAAAGGAGATTTTTCTCGATGAGCTCTTGTCATTTCACTGAAACCAGGGATACTTCTAGCGGCTAATGTAGGTAATGGCCCTGCTGATATAGCATTGACTCTTATGTTTTTATTTCCATATTCTACAGCTAGTTGTCGTACTTCATTTTCCAATGCAGCCTTAGCAGTTCCCATTATGTTATAACCAGGATATACCCTTACCGATGCATCAAATGTCATTGTAATAATTGAACCACCTTTTTCACCAAAAAGAGGTGACGCATATTTTGTAACAGACATTAAAGTGTAGGCACTTGCTTCTAATGCGGTTCTAAACCCTTTTAAATTTGTATCAGAAAAATTACCTCCTAGATCTTCCCTTTCTGCATATGCCACAGAATGAACTATGAAATCTATTTCTCCCCAATTAGATTGGATTTCTTTGTATATATTTTCTACTTGCTTATCATCTGTTGCATCACACTCTAAAAGTATAGGATTATTAAGTTTCGATGTGGTTTTTTCTATAGAGGATTTTATTCTTTCATTTAAGTATGTAAAAGCAAGTTCAGCTCCTGCAGCGATTAATTTTTCTGATATTGCCCAAGCAATACTTCTTTGGTTTGCTACACCCCAGACGACACCTCTTTTTCCAGATAAATCTAAATCAATACTCATGTTTACTCCAATTATTTTTAAAAATTACCAGTTTGTATGCGAGCCATCACTCCTGTGTGGATGTGGAGCCTCCCAAAATTTAAATGGTTCAGTTAATTTACTTTCATCAACTTCAACGCCAAGACCAGGTTTATCTGATACTTGATAACCATTTCCTTCAAGTAAAACTTGTTCAGGGAATATATCGAAATCTGGGTTTAATGCTCTTGCCATTGCAACTTCAAGCCAAGCGAAATTTGGAACTGCCGCTCCAAGATGTACTGATGCGGCTGTACATATAGGGCCTAGAGGATTATGTGGCATCAAATCTATGTAATGTGGTTCGCACCAACCTGCTACTTTCATTGATTCAGTAAAACCTCCAACATTACATATATCAACCCTTGCGAAATTGGTTATTCCTCTTTCTATATAAGGAAGGAATTGCCATTTCGATGCAAATTCTTCTCCTATAGCAAAAGGAACGTCAGTTAATGTTCTTAGTACTTCATAAGCTTCAGGTGTTTCGTCACGTATTGGTTCTTCAAGGAAATCTAAGGTATGCGAAGGCATCATTTGGCAAAATGATGCTGTCTCTGAAACAGATAATCTATGATGATAATCTACACCCATTATTGCCTGATTTCCCAATTCTTCTCTGGCTTTTATTAACCATTCAGAAGAGTTTGCAATGGATTCTCTAGGTTCAAAAAGACCACCATTTTGAATATCCATATTATCGTATGATAATCTAAATGCGTTTATGCCCATATCCATAAATTCTTTTGCTTGTTTTATCATTTCTGGGCCATATGGACCTTCTGTTGTAGCAAATACAGGCACTTTATTTCTATGTTTACCTCCAAGTAAATCATAAACAGGAACTCCTAATTTCTTTCCTACAATGTCATGTAAAGCTATATCTATCGCAGATATAGCAGCAGTTAATGTCCTTCCGCCTTCAAAGTATTGGCTTCTATACATTTCTTGCCATAAGGCTCCACGGCTCATAGGATCTTTTCCTAAGAGGAATTCTCTGTAATGTTCAATAATTCCTTTTACTCCCAATTCTCTTCCTGAAAAACCTGATTCCCCCCATCCATATATACCTTCATCTGTTTCAATTTTTACTAGCATCTGGTTTCTTCTACCTACCCAGACTGCAAAAGGTTTAATTTCTGTTATTTTCATATTGTTTCCTTATATTACCAATTAGTATATGAACCGTCTTTTCTTTTTAAATGAGGGTTTTCTGCAAATTGAAAAGGTTCTGTCAGTGAAGCTTCGTCTACATCTACACCTAATCCTGGTTGATCAAGAACAGTTACTTTTCCTGGGATGATTTCTGGTTGTATAGGGAAAATTTCTTTTGAGTAGAAACCAGTGCTTTCTCCTGAAGATTCTCTAATTTCTAGCCACGAGAAATTTGGTGTAGCCATAGCCATATGTGATGTTGCAGCAACACAGATAGGTCCAAGAGGGTTATGCGGCATTAAGTCTATATAGTGAGCTTCAGCCCAACCTACCACTTTCATTGCTTCGGTGATTCCGCCCACGTTACAAATATCTAGTCTTGCATAATTTGCTAAACCTTTTTCTATATAAGGTAAGAATTGCCATTTTGAAGCAAATTCTTCTCCGATTGCAAAAGGTACATTTGTTAGTTTTCTTAAAGCTTCATAAGCTTCAGGGCTTTCATCACGTATTGGCTCTTCCAAAAAGTCTAAAGTATGAGAAGGCATCATTTGGCAAAAGGAAGCTGTTTCAGCTACAGATAATCTGTGGTGATAGTCTGTTCCTATAACAGGTCTATTTCCAACTGCTTCTCTGACTTTAATAATTCCTTCTGCTGTATCAGCTATTGATTCTCTAGGTTCATATATATTTTCTTCAAACTCTCCTTCATATCCCCTATGGATTCTGAAACAATTAAAACCTTCAGATATCATTTTTTTAGCAGAATCTATCATTTCATCTGAAGAATTTCCTCCTCCAGTAGCAAATGTTGGGACCCAATTACGGTGTTTTCCGCCCAATAAATCATAAACTGGGACACCTAATTTTTTACCCACTATATCGTATAGAGCTATATCAATAGCAGATATCGCAGCTGTTAATGTTCTTCCGCCTTCAAAATATTGACTTCTATACATTTCTTGCCATAAGGCTCCACGATTCATAGGATCTTTTCCTAATAGGAATTCTCTGTAATGTTCTACAATTCCTTTTACTCCCAATTCTCTTCCTGATAACCCCGATTCTCCCCATCCATATATTCCTTCATTAGTTTCAACTTTCACTAACATTTGATTTCGTGTCCCAACCCAGACTGGGAAAGGTTTAATATCTGTGATGTGCATTTTTTATCCTTAAATTTAATTTGATAAGAATTTATCCTTCAGATCATTTTGAAGTTATGGTTAATTAATATCATTAAATCAAAGGAATATTTCACAGATTAATAACTTCAACTCGATTTTATAAAGTAAATAATCTGTTTTAATGTAGTATTAGAAGATGATTTATTCTATTTTCTAAATTATCTTATCTAATGGGTTTTCGAAATCATCTAAATACAAAAGTTCATGCTTGGTCTATGTATGATTGGGCGAATTCTGCTTTCGCTACTTCCGCAGCTGTTGCTATAGTTCCTGTCTATTTTGTCAGTTTATTTAAGGCTTCATTTGGAGATTCTGTTGCTGTATTAGGATTTAATTTTACAGGGTCATCATTATGGGCATTTGCTGGAGCTATATCTGCGTTAACGCTAGTAATTGTAGGTCCAATACTAGGAGAAATTGCTGACAGAGAAGGTAAGACCCAGAAATATTTATTTATTTTTACAGTAACTGGTTCAGTAGCAATATTTTTATGTATTTTTACATCATTTTGGGGCCCTGGATGGTTATGGTTATTATTTTGTTTTGCAATTGCATCATTCGGATTTTTAGGGTCTTGTATGTTTATTAATTCTTTAATGACTTCTGTTGCAGATAAATCAGAATATGATCGTGTTTCAAGTATGGGTTATGCTTATGGCTATTTGGGCGGAGGTTTACTTTTAATTTTTCATTTCATAGTAATTTTTATGTATCAAGATACCTCGAATGAAGATTTAGTTGTACGTTTTTCTATTGCATCAGTTGGAATTTGGTGGTTTTTATGGTCTTTGTGGACCTTCTGGAAAATTCCTGAGACTAAACCAAAGAAAACTAAACAAGAAAAATTCAATTTTGTTTCCTCTTTCAAAAGAATTTCTGTCATCCCAATGCTTTTACCTTTTTTTATTGCTTTCTTTTTGTTTAATGAAGGGATTCAAACAGTTCTTTCAGTTTCAGGGGCATATGGAGCAGACGTTTTAGGAATAGATCTAATAGTTAATATGGCGCTAATTGTAATTGTTCAATTGGTAGCTGCTCCTGGGGCAATTTTTTTTGGATGGTTAGCAGATAAATGGGGAACAAAGAATTCTCTATTAACAACTTTAGTTGGTTGGATAATTGTGGTTTTCTTGGCTTTAAGTTTTGCTCCTTTCGAACCTGATTCTGAAGAAGAATTTGATGTTATTTTAAGATCAGAAGGTTCTGGAGCTTATATGGTAGAAATGCCCAAAGGAGAAGTAAGAGAAATTGATTATAAAATTAGTTCTACTCCTTTAATTTTGAGAAATGGCAATAAAATAATTGAAGGAGATGTAACATATTTATTAAATGAAATAGATGATATAAATGGTATCAATTTTTCAATTTTTATTATTGGTGGGAAGCTAGATAATCTTTCTGCTATTGGAGGAGATCATCCTAGTAATTTACAAGGAGATTTCTTAGAAAAATGGTCATTGATTGTTCGTAATATTTTATGGAAACCACTAAATCTTGATGTTACATATCAATGGATATTTTTAGGTATATTAGTTGGGTCTTTCATGGGAGGTTCACAAGCATTATCAAGGTCATATTTTGCTTCTCTTATTCCTGTAGATAGATCAGGGGAATTGTTTGGTTATTTCGCTGCTGTTGGTAGGATCTCTACAGTAATGGGGCCTCTGTTATACTTTGCAGCTGTAGGTTTATTTAGTCAAAGAGTGGGAGTATTTGTTATTGCGATATTAATAGTTATAGGAACAATACTTTTTAAATGGCCATCTTTAATTTATAAGGAAAATGAAAAATAAAAAATTTAAAGAAATAACTGTTTCTGGTTCTGAATATGAAATGGGGCTGCAGATAGGAGAGGAATGTAAAGATGAAATAAAAGATTTAGTGGGGATTACTTTACAAAGATTTAATTTAAGTTCAAAAAAAAATATCTCCTTAAATCAAGTTACAAATCTAGTTAAAAAAATAATATATTGTAGTAAAGATTTTTTAGATGATGAATTTAATGAATTAAAAGGGATTTCAAGATCCTCTAACGTTAAATTTGAAGATTTAATGATACTCAATTGTAGAAATATGTTTGGGGCTGTATCCGAAGGATGTACTACTGTATTAATATCATCCGAAAGATCTAATGAGAAAAGTTCTATAGCTG
>CAZBHC010000041.1:0-28530 GCA_964491775.1 uncultured Dehalococcoidales bacterium
ACCACGTTACCATTAAGAGATGTATTCCAATTAGGATTTGCTGTTATGTTAGGTGTATTGATAGATACTTTCATAGTTAGGGCATTATTAGTTCCTAGTATGGCAGCTATGTTAGGTAAATATAATTGGTGGCCATCTAGATAAATTTTAGATAAATGAATTTATTGATAAAAATTTCAGGTTTTTTTTATGAATATACGAATAAAAATTCTCTAATTTTAATTCCGTTACTTGTTGGAGGTTTAACGATATATTTTTTTGGAATATTAGTAAGTATACTTTCATCTATTATATTATTATCATCATTTTTATTGCTAAGGATTTATGTCACTCATCCTTCAATCAGTTCTACCATAAAGACAGAATATGAAATTTATTATTTCCATTCTCCTAGATGCGCTGGTTGTTTATTTTCAGATGTAATTAATAATATTTCAAATCAAGATCTATACAATAATTTGAATGTAATTGATGTAACAAAAGATAATAATCAAAGTTTTATAAAAAAATTTAATATCAAATCTGTACCTACTTGGATATGTACTGATACAGAACAAAAAATTTTTTATAGATCTAATAAACCTCCCATTAATATTAGTAAATTTTAAAATTAGAATTTTTTTTGAAACAAATTTCTGGTGTTTTTAATCAAAAAATAAATAATTATTATCAATCCTAATATTGAAGGTATAATCATTAATTCTGTTATAGAAATAATCCAAAAAAAAGTAAGGATAATTATTCCAGGGAATTTTCCAAAGTAAGATATTTTTGGCTTAAAAATTAATAATATTATCATTGCCAAAAAGGATGTTAAAAACCAACCTATAAAGTTTGAAAGTGGAATTCCATAATATATTCCTGAAGATTCCCATTCCCAAGCTCCCATTACATTTACTGATACAGGATCAATAATTAAGTCAAAAGAAGTTAATATAAAAGCACCTAAAAATAAATTTTTTAGAGATATATTATTCTTAATAAACGAAGAAGCTAGAATTGTTAACATAACCCATGCAAAGCCTATTGCAATTGGAGTATGTAATAATTTTATTCCTAAGTAATCACTGTATACATAAGATCCAAACGGGACTCCATAAATTACACCTATATTTTCTATAGAAACTCCAAAAATGATTAATAATAAAATCACCATGAAAGACTTTTTATTTTTAGAACTAAATAAAGTTATGCAAAATCCAGAAGTCATTAATATTAATGGAGCATATGAAAAAGTTAAATCAAAAAACAATGAAAAAATTCCACCTATAGTCATAGTTAAAAAAATTAACCATAATAAGATTCTAATAACAATCATCATATTTTTATTCCTAATTTTTTTGCACATAAAAAAGCTGAAATTATTACTGTTGGTGTTCCGCCACCTGGATGAGCACCACCACCTAAAAAGTGAGCATTTGCAGATCTTTTTAAGGGATTTCTATGGAATGTATTTAGCCAACCATGAGAAACTCTTCCATATATCGAACCAAATGGACAATTATAATCTTTGAAAAATCTATTTGGATCCCAAATATCCAAAATTTTTAAATCATTAGAGATACTTAATTTTTTATCTAATATATTCAAAATTTTATCCAAGCTAGATTTTGTATTTTCATTAGACCATTTATGACCATTAGGAGGAGCATTAGCCATTATAAATATTTCTTTTTTATTAGAATTATTGTCATTTATTGGAGGGTTGTTTATGTATATGGTAGGTTCATCTGGAAATGAATAGTCATTAAATATCTGATCGAATTCTTGTTTATAATTATTACTGAAAATTACTGAATGATGATTTTTTGGCGTTGATTTGGTTGGTAATGTACCTAAGATTACTACTCCAGACATTGATGCGTCTTTTTGTTTAAGATGTTTTCCTATTTTTCCATTAGAAATTTTATAGACTATATCAGGATCTATGTTGAACGCAAATTCATCTCCCGATATTTTGGAACCTGATTTAGTAGATATGGAATTGATTTTATGATTCGAAATTTCTATTTTATTTACCTCTTCTTCCATAATTATTTCACAACCTTTATCAATTAAATCTTTCTTTATAAAATTTACTAGTTCATATAATCCATTTTTTATATACCAACCACCATAAACTAACTCTAAATAAGGAATCATACATAAAGTTGATGGTGCTTTATATGGAGATGATCCAACATAAGTTGGATATCTTAGTAAAAGTTGTTGTATATTTGGGTTTTTTATATTTTTAGAAACGTTTTTAGAATAATTTCCAAAAGCTTTAATTGGAGATACAGTTAGTAGTTCTTTTAATCCTTGGAAGTTAGTTTGATCAAATAAATAATCTTTAAAAAAAGTTTTTTCAGATAAATTAAAAATTTGTTCTCCTAAACCTATAAAATTTAAAAATCCCATAACATCTTTTTTATCTTCAGTAATATTTTGAATATTTTCTATAAGATGATTTAAGTTAGACACATAATCTAAATTTGTTCCGTCTGAAAACTCGTATTTAAATAAATTATCTAATCTTATAAATTCTGGGGGAGTATTTTTTTTCTCAGAAAAACTAAGAAGTTGATCAAATATATTTTTATAGGTAATTAATGAAGGCCCAGAATCCCACTTTAATTCATTAATCTTTTTTTGGTTAAGTTTTCCACCTAAAGAAGAATTTTTTTCAATTATTTTTACTTTCCAATTTTTTTTTGCCGCAATTAAAGCTAAAGATAGACCACCTAATCCTCCGCCTATTATTACTAAAGATTTACTCATTTTTTATATTTACGTCCTTTCCATTCGACACCATTTTGCAGAAATTGATTTCTTGAATTTAATCCTAATAGAAACATAAAAATTATTGGAATTGGGTAAAATATTGCACTAAATAAAGTGTTAGAAAATTTTATGTCAATTATAAGTCTTAATATTAATGGCACTATTGTTATGAATATAAGAAATATACTTATGATTTTAATTGATGATAATAAAATTATAAGTATTGGAAAAATGACAAAACTGAATAAAAAGAATGCTATAAAAAGAAAAAACTTTAAGTCATTATTAAATGCAGGATAAAAATTTTTACTAAACCCATTCCAGATTTCATTTGTATTATTGTACATTCTAGTACTTACAATATTTTTACCATTTATGAGTAAAGTTTTTTCGTTATTAGATCTCCAAAGTTTTGCTAAAGTAGTATCTTCAAATAGAGATCCTTTAACAATTTTATGACCTCCTATTTTATTGTATACATCTGCTTTACATAGAATCATCGCTCCATGTGCTATCCCCATTGAAGAAGAATTTACTTTAGTAGATAATATTCCAGGATATGTGCTAAAGACTAAAAAGTTCAACATAGGCATTAGAATCTTTTCAGGGAAAGATTTTAGTAATAATTTTGGCCAGGCAGATATTAAAGTTATATTATTTGATTTTGATTTATGTAGAAGTATTTTGATCACATTTTCATTTAGTTCAGTATCGGCATCTAGGAATAGGAAATAAGGAGAACGAGCTTTTTTGGATAATTCAAAACATGCATTTGTTTTACCAACCCAATCTTTTGGTTTTGCTGATCCTTTTATTAATTTTAATTTTCCATTTTTTTCCATTATCTCTTCAATTATTTTTTTTGTATCATCTGTAGATTCATCATCATAAACCAATATCTCGTAAATACATTTATCATTTAATCCAGGAGAATTTAGACATTTTTTGATATTTTTTTCTTCATTTCTTGCTGGAATTAGGACTGATACAGAATCTATAAATAAATCATCATTGATATTAAATTGTTCACTTCTTAAAGAACTAAAAAAAATAATATTTGTTAAAGTAGAAAAAATAAACGGTGAATAAATAATAATTGAAAATAGAAGTATAAGTTCATTCATTTGTAAATATTATTTCAGATAATTTTTTTGGATTTTCTTGTAAAGGTAAATGACCAGAATTAGGAATTTCATATAAATCAGCCTTATCTTGCCATAATTCTTTTAATATCCATGCAGATTTTTTAACAGCACCGAAAGAATTTTCTCCCAAAAGAATTTTTATTTGTACGTTTATATCTTTATATTTTTCTGGACCACTAATTTTAGACATTAGTTTTAAATATTTATGTACAGAATCGTGATCCACTTTACTGAAAGATTTAGTTAAATCTGATTCATCTGTTCTATGATTTCTAAGTGCGAAATTTGTTATAAAACGTCCTATTCTAGAATCAAAAGTAGTTTTATAGGCTCTTTCTCCAAATTTACCTGCTAGGAAAATTTTAAAATAAAAAGGAATGAAAGCATAAGGATCTATAATTATTATTTTTGTAGGTGATATATATTTTCTAATTAACATTTCTAGGATTGGTACTGCACCAAAACAATTCCCTATAAAAATTTTATTTTTAAGATCTGTTCTTTCCTCTAGAAATTTGACTAAATTTTTTGATATAGATTCTACTGTCCACTCATTAGGAGGTTCTAAACCACCATATCCTGGTAAATTAGGACATAAAATTGACAAATGTTCCGGAATGTATTTTTCAATAGGATCAAATGTAGAATTATCATCACCCCATCCATGGACTGCTATGAATTTAGGTTCCCCTTTTCCCAATATCTTAAAGTCTTTATTAGTCAAATAATTTTTTTATCCTTTCTGCGGCCATTTGGCCACTAATCAAGCACATCGGTACTCCAGTTCCAGGTGTAGTAGATGAACCAGTAAAAAACAGGTTTTTGATTTTTTTGGAATAATTTTTACTTCTGAACGGTCCTATGTTAAAAAAATTATGTGATTCCCCAAAAGCGGATCCATTTGTTAGGGAAAATTTTTCAGCCCAGTCATTAGGTGTCCAAATTTCTTCAAAATCTATAAATCTTTCATCAATAATAGATCCAGACAATTCTAATCTCTTAAAAATTTTTTTTCTAATATCTGAAATTTCTTTTTGATTGTAATACTTTTTTTTATCTATTGTTGGAACTGGAACAAGAATAAAAATATTAGAGCAATCTTTAGGAGCCATACTTTCATCTGTAGCTGAAGGAGAAGATATATAGAAAGGTGGATCTTGAGGAACTTTTCCATCTTTAAATACACTATCATATGATTTTTCCATATTTTTAGATAAAAATATTTTATGATGTGGTAGTTTATCTAATTTTTTATTAATTCCTAAATAAAAAGTAATTACTGCTGGAGAGTAATTGATTTTATTTTCTGAAATTTTTAATTTATTTTTTCCTTCTATTAGTTTATTAGTACTAATTTTGTCTAAATTAGAAATGATTATTTCTGATTTTATTATTTTATTATTAACTCTAATTGCATCAACTTTATTATCTTTTATGATTATTTCTTCCACATCTGAATTATTTTTAATATTTACTCCTAAATCATTTGCTAATTGTAATAAAGCTTTAATGAGTTCATAAAAACCTCCTTTAGGATGCCATAAACCATATGTTATTTCTCCAGTAGGTAATATAGAAAAAATACCAGGAATAGATTCTGGTCTTCCTCCTAGATACATTGCATAAGAACCTATAGCTTCTGAGATTTTCTTATTTTTAATGTGCAGATTAATTTGCTGAGACATATTCTTAGTAATACCAAGTTTTTTTATATTTCTTAGACCAACATTGCCTAACCAACTTAGAGGATTGTCTGAATTTTTAGTTATAAGATGCTCAAAAGCTATTTCAAGTTTTTCGTATGAATCAGATATGAAATTTATTAGTTGATTTTTATCTTCTTCTGAAAAAAACTTCATGTTTTCTGAAAGATTAATTAAATTAGATGACCAATTAAAATTTTCTCCATTAGGCCACTCAAAAAACACTCCTTTTTTTACTTCAATAAGTTCTAAGTAGTCATTAATATCTTTACCACTTTTGTTAAAAGTTTTTCTAAATAAATGAGGATAATTTAACAGTGAAGGACCGGTATCAAATGTGTATCCTTTGTGAATAATTTGATTTGCTCTACCACCGAAAGAAGTGTTTTTTTCGTAAATGGTAACATCAAAATTTTGAAGTGCTAATTCTATTCCTGCACTGATGCCACCTATCCCACCTCCGATAATTATTACTGATTTTTTCATCGTTTAAATGAATCTATCAGATATAAGAAGGAAATTTTTGTGGCATGTTTTATTGGGATTGAAGTGATTTTTTTATACATAGATAAAGAACATCTTTGACTGACAGAATTTTCATCAGCAATGATTTTTTGGTTTAATTTTTGAAAAACACTTGTACATGCAGAAATTGCCGGGACAGATTCTATAGAAAAATTATTTATTCCTTTCCAAGTTTCTAAATAATATTTTTCAGCTTCTTCAGCAATGACTTTTTGAACTTCCTTCATTTGTTTTTCATTACTTATGGAGATATGATTATTTTTATATAGATTATCCATTATTGTTTTTGGGGCATAACATCTATTTCTGTTGAAATCATCTTTTATATCTCTAGCAAAATTTGTCAATTGCAAAGCTATTCCTAAGTCTCTACTTGTTTTTAAAGCAGATGTAATATTTGAATTCATAGAATGTCCATATGCATAAGTAAGTAAATAACCTACAGTTATTGCTGAACCAAAAATATAATTTTCAATAAGATCTTCAAAATCATAATAAATTTTAGGTTTTAAATCTTCTTTCATGGATTGTAAAAAATTTGGATAGTAATCCTCAGGTATTGAATGCGTAATACATAATTCCCTGAATGAGGAAATTATCGGATTACCAGTTATATTTAAAGATTCGTCAAACGAATTTGTCTTTAAAGATTTTTCATAATCTTTTTCCCAATTTTCAATTAGTTTAATTTTTTCCTCAATCGAAATATTAAATGTGTCTACAATTTCATCTGGGAATCTTACAGTAGCGTAAACGCATTCTACATCTGCTCTTTTTTGTTTAGGTAAAATTCTACTCACCGTATAAAAATTAGAACTAAAATATCTAATTATCTTTTTTGATAATTTTTTTGTATTTTCTCTTTTTTTATTTTTGGGACTATTTAGAATTGTTGAAAATTCATTGTTCCAGGAATTTAGATTCCAACCTTGACTAACTGGTTTCTCTACTAAATTATTGGGTATTACTACTTTTTTAATATAATTTGATTTTTTCATATTTAATTATTTTGATTTCTATTAAATATTAGATTAAGTTTGTTAACTCTATAAGAAAAAATTTTTATTAAATCTTTTTTCACAAATATATTATTAGTTATTGATCCTCCAAACATAGAATATATTACTTCATCTTCAACAACAGTTTTTTGTTTTTTTGGAGTAAATGTGTGAAGATGATTCCAGTAAGTATAAGGTCCTTTTATTTGTATATCTCTGAAAGATTTATTCGGATTCCATTCTGAGATTATTGAATTCCATTTTATTGTTATTCCATGTAATTTTAAATTATAATAAAACATAGCTCCTTCAAATGAATTTTCATCAGAAGAATCTAATATATTAAAACTTAACCAATTAGGTGTTATAAGGTTTAGATTAGATGGTTTAGAGAAAAAATTAAATGTTTTTTCTATGCTCAAGTTTACTTCTAGGGATGTTTTTAGATAATGCTTATTAAAAGAAATCTTACCAGTTTCTATCAATTTAATTCCTTGAGGTTAGTGCTGAAGCAGAAGTTCCAGTGGCTCTGGCTATTCTTTCTAAAAGTAGCAAAGATATGTTTTGATTTCCTTTCTCTACTGAACTTAGATAACTTCTATCAATTCCTGTTTCTTTTGACAAAGCTGACTGGCTCAAACCTGATTGTTCTCTATAGTTCTTAATATTTGCTCCGATCTTTTTCAGGAATTGTTTTTCATGATCTATTTCAGGAAGAGAATTATTTATTATTTCAGTTATTTTTTGACAACCATTAATTAAATCTTCAGCAAAAAATGATTTTGTGGAGGAAATCGATTTAGTCATTTCTTTTCCATGTATACCTCCTGCAAGAAGATAAGGATATTTCCTGTCAGAGTTCATAAAATCTATAAATTTTGAATAATTCTTGTCAGATTTAACCGTAAACGGTATAACCAGTAAGTGTGGATTTCTTTCTTCAATTATTTCTAAAAGATCAACAACAGGGGTTTCTGGACCAAGAAAATCTACCATATATCCTGAGTAAAAAAGTAGATCTTTTGCTATTCTGGATGGAAGCCAGTGTAAGTCATTTTCGAGTGTAGTGGTAATTGCAATTAAGTGGTTTGATTTAGGCTTGGGTAAGTTAGCCATTGTGTTATCCATACATGAAATAATCATTTGAGATGCTCTGTGTTCATGGGCTATTGATAATGCTCCATTTAACCAGAGACTACCTAATTGATGAAGTGAATGGATGAATAAATTTTTATATGTAAATTCTAAACCAAATTTTAAAAATGATATATCAGATGTCATTTGCGTTAATTCATGCTCACCATTAAGTGCTTCAGTTAAGAATCTTTTTTGTAATTCAGTGATTGAATTTATATTTATTTGATCTGTCTTCATGATATTAACTATAATAGTGGATTAGAACCTACAATAGTTAATTATATATGGATAAATTCCACAATTTTTATTTTGAATAAACAAAAAAGAGAAAATTTAATGAATTATTTAGGATTAAATTTTTTTGACCAAATAATACTATCGAAAATTATGGTATGAATTGATAGTAAAATCCAACTAAATATAGCGTAATTTTTATACGGAATCAAATCTTTTTGGAAATATTGAGATGTCATAATCGAGTACAAAATTATAATCGAGATTATTGCAACTGTTAATAATATTAATTTTGCAGAATATATATGCAAGATATTTTTAGATATTACTGATTTGATAGTAAATGGCATCCAAAGTGTGGAGACACCAAGAAATATCGAGTAAAGTAAAATAATTTGGTTGTAACCAAAATTACTACCAAAATAAAAAGTATTACTATCAATTATTTTCCAAAACCATACAAAAGTAAATAAATAACCAATTGCCCCTGTAAACATTGATGAAATTATTATTTTTTTTAAGTTAGAACCAATATCTCCCCATAGTAAGTTTCTATGAAAAGGAAAATTGATAATTCCCCATACATAACTTGTAAGTACTAAAATTCCACCGATTAAATTTACAAGAAAAAAAATTGTATTGTCAGTCATTAAATTTTATTCGTTATTAGTTATTTGTAATTCGCATAATTTAGCAGCATCTACTAGATCAGGAATTACTACATATTCATCTACTGTATGCATTTCGTTTGTAGCCATTCCTACAACTATACAATCTATACCATGAGATAACATAATATTAGCATCAGTCCCACCTCCACTAGGTTTTATATCTGGGATAAGGTCTAATGTTTCAAGTGATTTGAAGACAGATTTTACAATATTTGAATTTTCATTTAATTTATACATTTCAAACATAACTTCTGTTTTAAGATCTATTTTACTTTTGTCATATTTTTTTTGGAAGGAATTGATAGAGTTGTCTAGTTGTAGGTATAGTAAATCCAAAGTTTCGGTATTTTGACTTCTAAATTCTCCATTAATTGAAGCCTCAACTGGAACTGCATTCCTTACTGTTCCTCCACTTATTATCCCTACGTTGAATGTTGTTTCTTCATCTAGACGACCTTGAGGAAGTTCATTTATTAGTTCGGTTGCTATTTTTATAGCTGATAATCCTTTTTCTGGTTCTACTCCTGCGTGGGCACCAATACCAGTTATTGTTATATCAAATTTAATATATGTAGGACTGATACCTGTAACAGTATTAACGGGACCGTTTCCATCGAAAACTAATGATTCTTTAGAATTAATTAAAGAATAATCTAAGTTTTTTGCTCCTAAAAGTCCTGGTTCTTCATCTCTAGTAATTACTATTTCTAAATTTCTTTTTTCTTTATTACTTTCAAATGCTGATTCGACACCTTCTAAAATTGCTGCAATTCCTGCTTTACAATCTCCTCCGAGGATGGTCTTTTCTTTAGATTTTATTAAATCTTTATCTACTATTGGTTGTATATTTCTTCCTGGCTCAACTGTATCCATATGTGCAGATAACATTAGGGTATTACCTTCACCTTGCTTAGCAATAATATTTCCATAATTATCTGTAAATATATTAAAGCCTAATTCAGCAAGTTTTTTTGATAAAAAAGATGCTATTTCATCTTCTTCTCCTGATGGGCTATCAATTTTTACTAAGTCACAGAAAGTATTAATTAATCTTTGTTTATTTATCATTTTTATTTTTTCTAATTAAAATATTTATTTCATCTTCTATAATTATGAAATAAATATTTTTTTAAGGTCGTTATATTTGAATAAAAATCATAATTCTTTGCCAATTGCTCCATTATTTGTACCTGGTAATAGACAGGATATGTTAAATAAAGTTATAAATATGGACGTTGAGTGGGTCATCCCAGACTTAGAAGATTCTGTGCCTTTATCTGAAAAAGAATATGCAAGAGATATAACTAAAAAATCAATTATAAATTTAATTAATTCAGGTAAAAAAATTATTCCAAGAATCAATTCATTTTCAACAAGTTATTTTTTGGATGATTTAGAAAGTATTATAATTGATGGAATTTCTGGAATATCAATTGGAAAAATACAAAATGTAGAAGAGATACTGAAAATTTCTGAACTGATTACAATCTATGAAAACAAAAAAAATATTCCTAATCAATCTATAGGATTATTACCTTGGATTGAAAATGCTGAGGCAGTTATTAATTCATTTAGTATCTTTAAATCTTCGAGTAGAATTTTATGGTCTGCATTTGGAGCTGAAGATTTTTGTGCTGATATGGATATTCTTAAAAGTGATGATATAGAAGAAAATACAAATGATAACAACCTGCTTTTTGCTAGATCGAATGTTTCTATTGCAGCTAGAGCTGCAGGTGTTCATATTTTGGATACTCCATATACATCATATAAAGATCAAAAAGGTTTATCATTAGATATAAAGAAAGCAAAATCTTTAGGTTATAAAGGAAAATTTGCTATACATCCTTCACAGGTAGAAGTAATATCAAAATTATTTAGGTATTCAGATAAAGAAATTTTATGGGCTGAAAAAATTTTATTAATTGTCAAAAACGCTGAAAAAAATGGTGTTGGTGCTATAGGAATTGATGGAAAGATGATTGATGCACCAGTGGTAAAAAGAGCTAATAATATATTGGATTTAAATTGAATAATAAGTTTTATAAGGAAGATTAGATGCAATATGGAAGATTTTATGAAGAATTTTCTGTTGGAGATGTATATAAACATTGGCCTGGACGAACAATAACTGATGCAGATAATACTTGGTTCTCACTTTTATCCCAAAACCAACATCCAGTTCATATTGACAATAATTATGTTTCTAAAGTATCAAAAAAAGAAAAATGCTTAGTTAACGGGATATTGGTACTGGCAATTGCAGTTGGTCAAAGCGTAGCAGATATTAGTGGGAAAGCTATAGCTAATTTAGGCTATGATTCTATTGAACATTTAGCTCCTACATATTCGGGAGATACAATATATTCAGAATCTAAAATTCTCGGCAAATCACTAACATCTAAAGGAGATACGGGGATAATTTTTTCTGAAATAAAGGTAATAAATCAAAAAAAAGAAATTATAATGACTCTAAAAAGAAAAACTTTAGTTCCTTTGAAAAATAATAGAAGTTATGGTGCTGATTTTTACGGAGAGGAAAATTAGTAATACTAAAAATAATGCTCCTTTATCAGGTACAAGGATATTAGCAATATCACAATTTGGAGCAGGGCCGTTTGCCACTCTTTTATTATCTGATCTCGGGGCTGAGATAATAAAAATAGAGGATCCATTGTCTGAAGGAGATGTTGGAAGGAAAGTTCCTCCGTTTGAATTTCAAGGTGATTCTACATATTTTCAAACTTTCAATAGAGGTAAAAAATCAATTGGTTTAGATTTTCGTACAACTGAAGGTAGAAAAATTTTTGAAGATTTAGTAAGAAAATCAGATGTGGTTTTTAATAATCTAAGAGGTGATTTACCAGAAAGATTAGGTATTACATACCATACTTTAAAAAGAATAAATCCAATGATAGTAACTTGTAGTTTGTCTGGTTTTGGATCAAAAGGAAAATTAGCTTCTAAACCTGGTTATGATCCTATTATTCAAGCTTTGACTGGTTATATGTCATTAACTGGAGAAATTAATTCTCCTCCAGTAAAAACAGGTGTATCAATAATTGATTTTGCTGCTGGATTTGCTGCAGCTTTAGGAATTTCTTCAGCTTTAGTTGATGTAAAAATAAATAAAATTGGTCGTAATGTTGATATTTCTCTTTTTAATACAGCTATTTCTATGCTCACCTATTTAGCTTCATGGTATTTAAACCATGAATGGAAATTTGAAAAACAAAATTTTTCTGCTCATCAATCAATCACCCCTGCTCAAAATTATAAAACATTTGATGGTTGGATCACTATCTTTTGCGCTAAAGAAAAGTTTTGGATAAATTTAGTTGAAACTATGGAATTTAATTCTTTAGGTAATGATGATAGATTTACTTCTTTTTCACGAAGGGAAAAAAATAAGAAAGAATTAAATGAAATTCTTGAGCCAATTTTTTTAACTAAAACTTCAGATTATTGGATTAAGTTGTTTGAGAATAAAATTCCTGCTGCACCAATTTTATCTATGGAAGATTCAATGGATAGTTTAGTAAATGAATCTAATGAAAGTATAATAAATATTAATCATCCTTTAATGGGAATTATGCGTTTTATTAAATCTCCATTTGATACAGAAGGTGCAAATATCAATAATGAACCTGCTCCAAAATTAGGACAAAATACAGATGAAATTTTATTAACTTTATTAGGTTATAATAAAAGTAAAATTATCAAATTGAAACGTACTGGAATAATAATATAAAATCTATTTAGGGAGACTATTAATGGTTTGGGTCTTTTTTTTGTGGGTAATAACTATAATTTTATTTTTGATAAATTTTTTTACTCCATATCCAAAAAATAAAAATTTTGAAAATCGTATAATTTTGGGAGGATTTTCAATAGGATTAGTTATAGGAGGTATATTAAGTGCAGGAATGAAGAATTGGTTCCTTGTCCTAATTATTATTCCATTGACTATTATTTTTTCAATTTTATATATTTATATACCTAAGATTTTTGGAACGACAAAGTAATAAATGAAAAAGGGGTCAAATGTATGACCCCTTTTTATAAAGTTAAAAGTTGTTAACTATCTTCTCTCAAAATTTGTACTCCAATTACTACTGTAACTAAAGTAGTAACGATGTATATAGGGGATCCAATTGAAGCCATCAGGGCACCTGAATCATCTACAAAACCTAGAAGTACTCTTGCAAGCACAATTAAAATACCTGCCAAACTAAGAACTTGGCATAATCTTTTATTGTATACTCCCGCGTCTGCCCATGCACTTCCTATAACAGCTAGACCTATACCAAACACTATATCTGATGTACCAAGGATAGCTGATCCTAATCCAATATATGTTCCTGCTGCCATATTATTTCCAGCATCAACAGCACCATTAACTGCTACCTGCAATGCGGTTGCACTCATGTATCCTAAGAAACTAATGAATAAACCCATCATACCCCAACTTGTCCTTGCGTCTTGTTCTTTATTTTCATTAGATACTCTCAGATTTGCAAGATACACTCCAGCAAGGAAAGTAGAAATACCCACAGTTAACATTAAAGTTGTTATATCCAGAAGAGTGGAATTAGCAGCTGCTAGTTTTCCTATTACATAAGCTGCATCAGTGGGATCTTCTCCAAAAGCTTGATTTTGTGGCTGTAACATATAGCCAATAATCACCAAAAGAGGACCAATTATTAACATTAATCCCGTATATTTTTTCACCATATTTATACTCCATAAGTTTATTTAAAACAGTAACCTATTGGTGAATATAAATGACTTGAAATATTATTGCAACCAAAAAAAAATACAGATTATTGTAAAAATAGTATTTACAATGATTTATTTACGAATATCGTAACATTTTAGTGACTATGGAATAAATATATTAATTGATATTATTTTATCTCAAATTCTTATGTTTTCTTGATTTTATGAAGTTATGAGATTTATCTAAGTTCAGATTGTTTTATTTTATTATGACAAATAGAATTATCAATATTAATTATCTTTTAACCATTTTAATTTGAGTATGAAATTTTGCTGGATTTATTAAAAATTAAAGGTTTCTTACCTATAATTATAGTTAATGGAACTCTTTTCGGAGGGTTTCAGATTAGAAATCTTGCTATTGCTTGGCTAGTACTTGATATTACGGATTCTCCTCTTATGGTAGGTTTGGTTAACTCTTCTGTTGCGTTTGCGGTTTTATTTTTATCTCCATTGGGTGGGGCTATAGCAGATTTAAGAGATAGGAAAAAAACTGCTCTTGAAAGCAGGATGTTAGTTGCGATAGTTGCATCTGTAACATCTTTAATCGTAATACTTGATATTTATGAAGTTTGGCACTTTGTGATTTTGGGGATATTGTTAGGTGGTTTTTTAGCTTATGGTAATGCAGCTTTCCAGGCATTGATATTTGATTTAGTAGGAGTTAATAATTTTACTAGAGCTAATTCAATAAACACTTTAATAACTAGTATTTCTAATACTACTGCCCCTCTATTAGCAGGCTTAATAATTGTCAGTTTTTCTATTAGAGGAGTTTTTTTATTATTTGCAATTATATATTTAATTGGATGGTTTCTTATGTATTTTGTACCTTCTATAGAAACTCATAATCACCAGAAAGAAAATTCTTCACAAAGGAGATTTATGACTCCTCTTAATGAAATGTTGGAAGGATTAAAATATTCATTTCTTACACCCGGTGTAAGATGGTTGATAATTTTTTCTATGGCTGTAATTTTCTGGGGAGCATTGCAACCTGTAATTCCTGCATATACTCGTGATGTGTTAGGTATGGGGGGAGAAGGGTACGCATATATGTTGGGTGTTGGAGGGATAGGTTCTTTAATTGTTGCAGTGCTTTTATCTATTGTGGGTGAAATTCCAAAAAAATCTTTAGTATTAACAATTGCTGTAATAGTTTATTGCATAGGAGTATTTATTTTTGCTACAACTACATCAATATATATAGCATATTTAGGAATGTTTATTTCTGGTTGTACTACAGCATTATGGATGGTTATAATCTTTACTCTTGTCCAGACTTCAGTAGATGAAAAAATGAGAGGTAGGGTTGTAGGAGTATCTCAGGCATCATTACAATTATTAGGTTTAGGTTATCTAATAGGTGGAATAATTGCGGAGTTTTTAGGGTTGACTTTGGCTTTAGTTATTCCAGCAATATGTTGGGCAAGTTTACATATATATGGATACTTATCCTCAAAAGAATTTAGATCATATTAACAAATTTTGACTGGAGAGTTATTTTTCACTGATTTGTATGCAGCATCGATTAGTTCTATTGATTTCATACCACACCAACCAGGTGCGAAATTTTCAGCTGATTTTTTTGTGATTAAATCCGCAAAATTATCTGTTGGGCCTCCTCCAAAATAATCACCATCATCAATATCTAATTTTGCGTCATAGTCTTTTTCATCATGTCTAAGTAATTGTAATCTTGCTCTATCGCAATCTATATTTAGAACACCTTCTGAACCGAAAATTCTAATATCTAGTTGGAATTTTCTATTATCTGGCAGTGCACCAGCACCTGAAAAAACACCAATTGCACCATTAGTAAATTTTGTTGATATAGAATCATAAAGTTCAACCTTGCTAGTTGGTGAAGAAGTATATGCAAAAACTTCAGATAATTCTAACTCAGTTAACCAAAAAGCTAACCCAGCAGAATGTGACATTTGAGCTAAACCATAACCACCTCCAGCAATTATAGGATCAGCCCATGTTTTTGGGTCTGGGTCGAACATTCTATCTCCAGCCCCCCCTCCATCTGAACCAAATGGTTTTCCTTCGAGTAGGCTTCTAATAGGAGAGGCCATATGACACATCACATACTCTATATTACCTACTGAATGATCTCTCATTATTTTTTTTGATTTCTGGATAAAATTAACGTAGTGCCATCCGTATGGGATTAAAATTTCTACACCATTTTGCTTTGCTTCGTTTATTAAAGTTTTAGCTTCTATTGAATTAGTAGTAAGAGGCTTTTCACACATTACATTAAAACCTTTTTTTATTGCTGCTAATGCATGTTCATAATGTTTTGTATGTGGGGATGCAATAATAACACCATCCAAATCATTTTCAAGTAATTCATGATAATTCTCAGTAGAATGAGAAAATTCAAATTCTTCAGCAACTTTATGTAGTTCTTTTTTACCCAATCTGCAAACAGAAGTTAATTCTATATCATCCCTTTTTTTTAATATAGGTAAATGATTTGTTGTAGCCCACCATCCTGCTCCTATTACACCAACTTTTGCCTTATTTGTCATGATTTAATTTAACTCCGAAATTTAAAACTATCTTAACAATCATTTATTTTATTAATAATCATTTGTACTTAATGAAATAATGTTTATATTTCTATTATTTTCTGTAAGATATTTTATGAGATCAAAACTTTTTATTTGTTTCATTATACTAATTAACTTATTTAATGTTTTTTGTTCTTCGGAAATTAAATATAATTTATATCGAAGTGAAACAGAAGTAATTTCTACAGTTCAGGATTTAATCGATGATTCAGAATATTGGGAGAATTTTTCTACTAATTTACCAAAAGAAGAAATTGTAATTTCTTGTGCAAATTTATTAGATAAAGATACTTTTTCTGTATCACCTCTAATTGAAATTAATACAGAAATTTTGGATAGAATCAAAGAATTTGTTCCTGAGTTTGAATATTCAAGAAATATTTGGGTAGTTACTGTTAAAAATAATCCTCCTTATGCAGCTTTTTCTACTGTTTGGTATGTCATTGATGAATCTCTTGAATCGATACCGACTAAATTTTCTGCTGAACAAAACTCAAGAAGATGTTAATTAATTTTCGATTGGCGGGTAAAAAAGGAATTTTAGGTTATACGTTATTATTATTAGGATTTTCTTTTTTTTTTATTTCATTTGTTCAAATAAAAACTCGAGATAACTATGTAAATATACTAATTAATGAACCATATGGTTTTAGATATTTGCCTGAAGAAAGTCAAGATTTGTTATGGTTTGCTCGTATGGATTTTATTGATGATATAAATCCAACTAGTATGCAGATTAGCTTAGATAATTATGATGAATACGAGAGATGGATTTATTCAGCTAAACCGATCGTAAAAAAGTTAAACGTAAGTAACATATCTGAAGCTTATGAAGAACTTTCTAAAACAAAAATCAGCATTATGATATTTACTTTATTAGGACTGATTTCCCATTTACTTTTCGTTATTTCACTACCTTTTACATGGGATGGAATTAGAAAAACATTTGTTAGGATACCTTAACATTTAGTTGATACAATTTTGGTCATGAAAAATACTATTTTTATTAATTTTCTTATAATTATTTTATTACTGATTGTATCTTGTGATGATAATTCAAAAAATCAATTATTAGAAGATGAAATAAATCCGTCTATTGCCGTTGAAAATTCATCAGAAATAATTACTAAAGTAACACCTAAATCTGAAAATTTGAATGAAGATTTTAAACAAAAAAAAGATTTAGATAATGAGGATCAAATAGATCTCAGTATGGACGATACTGTAA
Organism: uncultured Dehalococcoidales bacterium; assembly: GCA_964491775.1. Classification (GTDB taxonomy): domain Bacteria; phylum Chloroflexota; class Dehalococcoidia; order Lucifugimonadales; family Lucifugimonadaceae. The sequence goes on from CAZBHC010000041.1 coordinate 17,766, forward strand.
TGAAATCTAACGATATTATTTTAAAAGAGAAAGATGATTTGGATCTAAAAGAATCAAAAAATCCTATTATATTCAAAGTTGTTTCTGGGTCTAAATTAATTTACTCAATAAGAGAAAAATTACTTCGAATACCTGCTCCTTTTGATGCAGAATTGGTTTCTCAATCTGTATCTGGCGAAATTAGATTAGATGGTAATTCTTTTCAAATTGATGTTGATCTACATAAGCTTGTTAGTGATGAACCAAAAAGAGATAAATATGTTAGAGAAAGATTATTTCCAGATCAACCAATTTCTACAGCAAAATTTTCAGGTCTTGATGAAATTTCTGAAGAGTTTTTTTTAGGTAATGAATTAGAAAGGGTTGTAACTGGGATTGTTAATGTTAATGGAGTTGATTCAAATATTGACTTTGATTTATTAGCTGTTTTTGATTCTGACTCTGAAACATTAAAAATTACTGGTCAAGCTTCATTTAAATGGTCCGATTTTGGAATGAAAACCCCTACAAGTAATTTTTTCACTTTATCTGATGAAATTAATTTAGAAATATTTATTATTTCTGAAGCAATCAGAATAGAATCTAATTTAATTTCCGAATCTAAAAACAAACAGATTATACCCGATTATTTACTTAATCCTTGGTTATGTATAGATGGTGAAAATTATGTTAGTGATCTTACATCAGGGAATACATTAGAATGTAAAGTTGAGCTCGATGTTTCTAATGAAACCTTACATGTGATTACGACTGGTATTCCTAGTCATGATTTTGAATCAACACTAGGATGTTGTGCTTCGGAGCAAAGTCAAATCTGGAGAATACCCATAACTCCAGTTTATATAGATAAAACAACATTAGCACCTGAAAGAGGGCCGATAGCTTTTGCTGTTAATGGCGCAGCAATTTATGGTCCTGAAGAGGGACCTGGAGGGGATGCAGTAGCTCTCCATTTCGATAAATTTGAAGAAGATCGACAACCTATCGAATTAGGTATATGTGGAGGGCATTCTGGTCCAGGTGGACAATACCATTATCATTACGATGCTAATTGTTTCCATTGGCACCCTGATACTAATCAAACAGATAATGATTATTCAATGCAAAACATAATTGATAAATCTGATACATCAGAAATAATTGGATTTGCTTTTGATGGGTTTCCTATATATGGAGTTTTAGGTAGTGACTCTAATGGGGATATTAAGGAAATGAAATCAAGTTATAAATTAAAATCCGGTGCTAATGGATATGGTGGTATTGAAGATTACTATTATGTTGAAGGATTGGGGGATCTTGATGAATGTAATGGTCATTATCATAAAACACAAGATGTACCTGAAGGAATATATCACTATCACTCAACTATACATAATGGTGAAGATGATTTAGGATTTCCTTATTTTATATATTGTTATCATGGGGAAGTAAATGAATCAAATTTTTCTTTAGGTAATATTTTTGAACGTCCACCAGGAGGCGGTCCACCACCAGGAGGAGGTCCACCATTAGGAGGCGGTCCACCACCAGGAGGTCCTCCAGACCCAGAAATATTAAGAGAACTACTTTTAGAGGCAGAAATTATTGTTCCAGAGGGTACATCTGATGAAGAAATTATTTCTATTTATGGCCCAATGCTAAAACGTAAACCTTAAACTTTATAATCTATAGTTAAATTATGTATTAATGTTTCTATTTCATTTAGTTGTGAATTTGAAAGTTTCCATGTACCAGCTAAAGCATTATTAATTGCTTGTTTTGGAGTTTTTGCTCCACAAATTGCAGAAGTTACTCCCGGTGTAGAAATCGACCAAGCAATAGCTAAATCACCACATGTTTTCCCATAATCTTTTGCCCAATCACTTAGAATTTTTGTCATTGCCCATGCATTTTCCATTATTTTCTGTGAGAATGCTTTGTGGTTTTTTCTATGATCATCATCATTAAATTTATGCCCTGGTTTATATTTTCCTGTGAGTAAACCTCTTGCTAATGGAGAATAAATTATTACACCAACTCCGTTTTTAAAACAATAATCTATTGGATCTGATTTAGAAGCCCTAAATAAGATGGAAAAATGAGGCTGACATGATTGAATATTTGTGGTTTTCTGTGATGTTGAAATTTGGGAAGAATCAAAATTCGATACACCTATATGTTTAATCAACCCTTTATCTTTATATTTCAAAATTTCATTGAATGTATCTTCTATTTTCCAATTATCTTTCCAGGAATGTATTTGATATAGATCTAGATAATCTGTTCTTAATTTTTTTAAACTATTATGCAAAGCCTTTTTAATATGTTCTGGAGAATGTTCCCCTGATAATTTTGATGCTAGAAAAACTTTATCTCGAAGTCCAACTAATGCTTTTCCTAATATTTGTTCACTTTCTAAATAACTTTCGGCAGTATCAATGAAATTTGCCCCGTAATCAATTGAAGCATGAACTGTTTTGATTGCATCACTTTCTTCTAATACTCCCATACCTCCTCCTAAAGGCCAAGTTCCTAAACAGATAGGGGAGACCTCAGGACCATTTTTTCCTAATTTTCTAAATTCTAAATTTGACATAATTAAACAAATGATTGTGGATTTGATTATTCATTAATATCATGTGATAGAATTTTCGTCAAAGATGTGTGTTCCTAATAAAATTTTGAAAGTATAAAATATGAAAATTACAAGCATAGAAACAATAAGAGTTGATGAGAGACCACAAATAATATGGGTTAATATTCATACTGATCAAGGATTTATAGGTTTAGGAGAAACATATTATGCTCCAACTGTGGTTGAATCTGCAATTCATGATCATTTTGGACCTTTATTAATAGGAAGAGATCCACGAAATATTGAGTTACATTGGGACTCAATGTTTAGACTTTCTGATCATGCTGGATTTGGTGGGGCTGAAATGAGAGCTATATCTGCAATTGATATGGCCTTATGGGATATTAAGGGGCAACATGCTGGTGTTCCAGTTTATGATCTGTTAGGAGGGGCAGTGAGAAATAGAATACGGGTATATGCAACAGGAATGCCTTATGATGGAGTAGTTGACCATGTGAATAAGCTTTTGGATAAAGGTATCTCAGCTATGAAAGGTGGTCCTACTATTGCACTAGCACTCGCTTCTGATGGTCAATTTTTGTCTCCAAAAGATCTAGATATTGCCTTAACCCCAATTAAAGAAATTAGAGAAGCTGTTGGAAATAAGATGCAGATTGCCAATGATGCTCATGGAAAATGGACTCTTCCCGTTGCAATTAGAATAGCCCAAGCTATGGAACCTTATGAAATTATGTGGCAAGAAGATTTGATGCCTTTATTAAATCCACATGCTTTAAGGGAGTTACAAAATTCTACTAATACACCAATCTGTATTTCAGAAAGATTGCTTAGTAGATGGCAATTAAGAGAGTTTATTCAGAATGGTTCTGCAAGAATTGTAATGCCGGATTTAATTTGGACAGGTGGTATCTCAGAGGTGCATAAAATTGCTATATTAGCTTCGGCCCATCAAGTTCCATTTGCACCCCATGACGCGACAGGGCCAGTGAATATTTTTGCATGTGCCCAAATATGTATTAGTTCAGTTAATGCTATGATTCAAGAATTTGTACCAGCATATCATGAAGGTTGGTATGGTGATTTTGTTGATCCTAACCTTGATATTGTCGATGGATTTTTACATGCACCGCAAAATCCTGGAATAGGAACAAGATTAAAGCCTGAAGTAAAAAATCGTAAAGATGTTCATATAAAGATTAGCGATGTAGCTATTGAAAGTCACATTGATGCATGGGAAGTAATAGATACTTGGGGATCAAAAAAGAATTATATAAGTGAAGATATGCAAGAAGAATTAAGGATTCTTAGAAAACACAGAAGTCCATTTATAAAATAAAATTATTTTATCCATCCATCTTTATTTATTACTCTTCCAGCAATGTTATAAATTTTGTTGAAGGTATTTTTTTTTCTATATTTAATGTCGGTACAGATTGCATTATCTAAAGATCTATTACATCCGTCTGAACATATAGTATTATCATTTCTCAGTTCCTTTATACAATTTTGAATTAGAGATTGTGCATTATTTGAATTTTCAGATAGGATATCTAAAATATTTTTTGTGGAAACATTTTCATGTTTTGGATGCCAGCAATCATAATCTGTAGTCATGGCTATCGAACAGTAAGAAATTTCTGCTTCTCTAGCTAATTTTGCTTCAGGCATATTTGTCATTCCTATAATATCGCATCCCATTGATTGATAAAATTTTGATTCTGATAGTGTAGAAAATTGTGGTCCCTCTATTACTATATATGTTCCGCCTCTAATAATATTTATTTTATTTTTTTTTCCTATTCTTTCAACTAATTTACTTAAATCATTACATACCGGATTAGCCATACTGACATGTGCTACAAAACCATCAGAAAAAAAAGTATTTTCTCTCTTAAAAGTTCTATCTATATATTGATCTACTACAACAAAAGTACCTGGTTCAATTTCTTTTCTTAATGAACCTACAGCGCTAAATGATAAAATTTTTGTTACCCCAGATCTTTTAAGAACATCAATATTAGCTCGATAATTTATTTCCGATGGAGATAATATATGACCTCTTCCATGTCTTGGTAGGAATGCTATACGTTGCTCATTGATAAATCCAATTAATATTGAATCAGATGGAGAACCGAATGGAGATTCTATGTCAACCCACTGAGCATCATCTATTTGATTAAAATCATAAATTCCCGTTCCACCAATAATGCCTATTGTATATTCTTCGTTATTCATTTTCATTTACTAATATAAACACACTATGTCTATGAATTTTATTATATATTTGTTTAAGCAATAAATTTTATAAATTATTGAGCCGGGGTGGCGAAATGGTAGACGCAGTGGGCTTAAAACCCGCGGACTGTTAAAGGTCGTGCGAGTTCGAATCTCGCCCCCGGTACCAGTTAAATCATTAAAAATTTTTTACTTTCCTTAAGTAATAAATTAAGTTTATCTTCGGTATCTGATTCAGCATATATTCTTAATAATGGTTCTGTACCAGACATTCTAAATACTATCCAAGATCCATCAGATAATAATAATTTAACTCCATCCTGTCTATCTATAGAAACAATCGGTATTCCTCCTATATCTTTTATAGAAAGACTACTAATTTTTTTTTGAAGTTCTTTTTGATTTTCTAGAGAAAATATTTGATCAATTCTCTTGAAAATGTGTGAACCAAATTTATTATTAAGTTCTGAAATTAGTTTTGAAACTGTTTGTTTACTGGAGATTAAAGATTCTAAAAAGATAAGGCCAGATAATATACCATCCCTCTCAGGTATATGGTTTTTAAACGCATACCCGCCACTTTCTTCCCCGCCAATAAAGCAGGATTGTTTTATCATTGTAGGTCCTACATGTTTAAATCCAACTGGAGTTCTGAAGATAGGTATATTATATTCTATACCCATTTTTTCAATCATTGAGCTCATTGTGATTGTACATGCTATTCCTGATTTTTGATTTTGATTATTAATTAAGTAATGTGATAATAATGAGAAAACTTGTAGGCTGTTAATATATTTACCGTTTTCGTCAACTATTCCTAATCTATCTCCATCACCATCTAAAGCAATACCTAAATGTGCCTTTTTCTTTAGTACAGTTCTAGAAAGGGGGAGTAAATTTTCTTCAATGGGTTCAGGTTGATTCATTTCAGGGAAACTAGAATTTTCTTCTCTTCTTATTTCTTCAACTATTATATTCCCACCAGATAGGATAGAAGAAATAATACCAGATCCAGACCCATGCATATTATCAACTATTACTTTAATTGATGTTGATTTTATTTTTTTAAGATCAATTATTTGTTTTATAGAATTTATATATTTTTCATTTGGATTAAATATCTCAATTTCAGAATTTTTCTTTTTTCTTAAATTATTATTATTTACAATAGAAATCTTTTTTTCGATTTCTTCAATTACTTTAGGTTCAACTGAACCGCCAGATGGAGATTTAATTTTAATTCCATTCCATTCCTTAGGATTGTGACTAGCTGTAATCATTATGCCGATATTATGGTTACCTTCAAAGACTGAAAAACTACAGGCTGGAGTGGTAGAAGGGGAATCAAATAATTTAATGTTTATTCCATAGGAGGAAATTATTTCAGCGACAGTATATGCGAAATTTTTTGATGAAAATCTAGTATCATACCCTATTACTACAGAGGCATTTTTAGTTTGATGTTTTTCTTCAATATATTTTGCTATTCCTGCCGCAACTCTTCTAACATTTTCATAGTTAAATTCATCACCAATGATAGCTCTCCATCCATCAGTTCCAAACTTAATTTGATTTGAGTCAGACAATTCTTTTACAACTATTTAAAATATTTTTTTATTTCTTCAACTTTATTTAAAGCTTCCCAAGGCAAATTTAAATCATTTCTGCCGAAATGACCATATCTTGAAACTTGCTGGTAGATTGGCTTTCTAAGGTTTAAATCGGTAATTATAGCTCCAGCTCTTAAATCAAATATTTCTTTAACCATATTTTCTATTAAATTATTAGGAATATCACTAGTACCCTTGGTTTCAATCATTATTGATACAGGAGCAGACACTCCAATAGCATAAGAAAGTTGAACCTCTGCTATTTTTGAAATTCCTGACGCTACAATATTTTTTGCTACCCATCTAGCAGCATATGCACCTGATCTATCAACTTTCGTTGGGTCTTTACCAGAAAATGCACCACCGCCATGTCTAGCACTACCACCATATGTATCAGCGATAATTTTTCTCCCTGTTAATCCAGCGTCTCCTACTGGTCCTCCAATTACAAATCTTCCAGAAGGATTTACATAAATTTTGGTATTTTCATCTATTAAGTTTTTTGGGATGACTTCTTCTATAACATTTTTCACTAAATCTTCTCTAATTTTAGATTGATTTACATCTGGATCGTGCTGAGCAGCTAAGACTATAGTATCCACTCTGACAGGAATATTTTCGATTGTGTATTCTACTGTTACCTGACTTTTTGAATCAGGTCTTAAGTATGAGAGAGAATTATTTTTTCTAAGATCAGCCATTTTTTTTGTTAACTTATGGCTAAGGTATATAGGGAGAGGCATATATTCTGGAGTTTCATCACTAGCATAACCTATCATCATTCCTTGATCACCAGCACCTATTTCTTTTTTATCTTGATTTTCTCTAGTTTCTAAAGAATTATCGACACCTTCCTTAATATCCATCGATTGTTCATCTAGAGCTACTAAGACAGCACAAGATTCAGAATCAAATCCATATGATGGATTATCGTAACCTATTTTTTTTATTGTATTTTTTACAATAGATTTAACGTCTATTTTTGCTTTAGTGGTTATTTCTCCAAAAACCAATACTAAACCTGTTGTAACTGATGTTTCACAACCTACTCTACCAAAAGGATCTTGTGATAAAACTTCATCTAATACAGCATCAGATATTTGATCACAGATTTTATCTGGATGACCTTCTGATACAGATTCAGATGTAAGTAAATAATTTTGATTAGTCATTCTATTCTCCGATGAGTATTTATGTTCCACTTTCCCAACTATTGAGATATTTATCTTGTTCTGCGGTTAATTTATCAAATGACATTTGCATAGCATTTAATTTTAGTCTTGCTATTTCAGAGTCAATATTTTTAGGTAAAGTATATACATTTGGTGGCATGTTCTTATGATTATTATTTATGTATTCTCCAGCCAATGCTTGGTTTGCAAAACTCATATCCATAACACTTGGAGGATGTCCTTCTGCTGCAGCAAGATTAATCAATCGTCCTTCAGCGAGTACAAAAATCTTTTTTCCATCTTCTAAAGTATATTCTTCTACATATTCTCTTACTGATCTTTTAGATTCAGTCATTTTGGTAAGCTCATTAATGTTTATTTCTACATTGAAATGTCCTGAATTAGCCACTATTGCACCATCTTTCATATTTTCAAAATGATGTTTATCTATAGCACTAATACCTCCTGTAACTGTTAGAAAAATATCGCCAATTTTTGATGCATCTTCCATTCTTAATACTGTATGTCCATCCATTACAGCTTCAAGAGCTCTTACAGGATCTACCTCACATACGACTGTATGTGCCCCCATTCCTTTAGCACGAGAAGCAAATCCTTTTCCACACCATCCATAACCAATAGTAACTACCGTTTTACCTGTAATAAGTATGTTAGTTGCTCGTATAATCCCATCAAGAGAACTTTGTCCTGTTCCATATCTATTATCAAACATATGTTTAGTGTCCGAATCGTTCACTGCTACAATCGGGTATAGTAATTTTCCTTGATTATGTAATGCTTTTAGTCTTATAACTCCTGTAGTAGTTTCTTCCATCCCACCTATAATATTTTTCACAAGACTAGTCTTCTCACTGTGTATCATAGCTACTACATCTGCACCATCGTCTACTGTTATATTAGGTTCAGTATCTACTGCAGCTGAAATATGGTTATAGTATGTTTCCGAGTCTTCACCGTTTATAGCATAAACAGGTATTCCAGAAGAAACAAGGTGTGCAGCAATATCATCTTGTGTAGAGAGAGGATTGGATGCACATAAAGCTAATTTTGCTCCTCCTGCTACCAGTGTATGGGCAAGATTTGCTGTTTCTGCTGTAATATGTAAACATCCTGCGATTTTTACACCTTCTAAAGGTTTTTCTTTTTTAAACCTTTCCTTAATTTTTCTTAAAACTGGCATTTCTCTTTCGGCCCATTCAGTACGAAGAGCACCATCAGGTGCTAGATTAATATTTTTTATATCGTTATCCATTTTTTCTCCAATATACTATTGATTATATTTCTATCTTTTCATTAAATTTTGTAAGATCTACAAAAGATTTAAAACGTTGATTTATATCATTTTTTGATAGGTTTGATAATTTTTCTATTCCAAAATTTTCTACTGTAAATGAAGCCATCACACTACCTATTATAGTCGCAGATTTTAGTGTTTTCTGATTTATCTCTTCACATAAATCTAAATAACCCATGAATCCCCCGGCAAAAGTGTCTCCTGCGCCTGTTGGATCCTGAACTTTTTTTATAGGGAATGCTGGAGCAGAAAAAGTGAAATCTTCTCCAAATAAACTAACACCGTATTCGCCTCTTTTTATTAAAACTATTCTTGCTCCTAAATTACGTAAATTTTCTGCAGCATTTATATAATTAGTTTCTCCGGATAATGTTTTTGCTTCATTTTCATTAATAATTATTGCGTCTACTTTCTTAATTATATTTTTTAGTTGATTATTTGTTGTATCTATCCATAAATTCATAGTATCTAGCGCACAAAAATTTAGTTTTTTTGACATAGAATTATGTACTTTAGATTGTAAAGAAGGATGAACATTAGCAAGGAATAAGTTCTCAGATTTAGAGAAATTATTATTTATTACAGGATTAAACGTTTCTAAAACGTTTAATTGAGTATCTAAAGTAATTGCTTCATTTATATCTTTTTTATAATTTCCTTTCCATCTGAAAGTTTTACCATCGGAAATTTCGATACCACTAGTATCAATATTATGTGACTCTAAAAGATTTAAATCTGAAGTGTAAAAATCTTTACCAACGACTCCAACTATTTGAACTTTGGTAAAATAACTAGCTGACAATGCAAAATATACAGCAGATCCCCCAAGTTGAGATTCACTATTTCCTTCAGGCGTTTCGACTGAATCATAGGCTATAGTTCCTACTACTAATATTGACACAATAATCTATTTTTCTTTACCTTTAGATATTGGGAAACCATTCGTGGCCCAGGAGCCAGTACCATCTTCAATATTAAATAACCTATCATTATTTGCACCCATTGCAGAGGCATATTCTGCCGCAAGACCAGATCTAGCACCAACCTCACATATAAATAATAAATTGCCTTCTGAGGGTAATTCATCGTATCTATCGAGTATTTCATCTACCGGAATCCAAATTGAATTTTTAACATGACCAGATAAGTATTCATCTTCTCTTCTTACATCAACCACTACTGAATCCTTTTCTGAATTTATTTTATTAAAAGCTTCTTCGGTACTAATTCTAGTATAAGGTTCTCCAGGATTATTTTTTGCCATTTATTAAAACCACCATTTCATTTTGTAATTACATATAAATTATATTTAAATTTATTCATCAAAATAAATTCTATCTAAAATATTTTCTTACTTCGACCTGTTTTTGGTGATGTTTTCTTATTGACAGTTGGAAGTAAATGAAAATAACATAGTATTCGCTCTTAATTTTTCTTTCTAAAAAAGAGCACGTTCCTTAACAATTGAACAGTGAGTAGAAGAACCGTTAAATTTACGGAGAGTTTGATCCTGGCTCAGGACGAACGTTGGCGGCACGCCTAATGCATGCAAGTCGAACGAGAAATTACCGCTTGCGGTAATTTCAAGTGGCAGACGGCTGAGTAACACGTGAGTGATCTGCCTTTGAGAGGGGGATAACACAGGGAAACCTGTGCTAATACCGCGTACGCTCTGTTTCATAAAAGGGACAGAGGAAACGGTAACAGGTAACTGTTATCGCTCAAAGATGAGCTCGCGTCCTATCAGGTAGTTGGTGGGGTAATTGCCTACCAAGCCTAAGACGGGTAGCTGGTATGAGAGTACGATCAGCCAGAGGGGGACTGAGACACGGCCCCCACTCCTACGGGAGGCAGCAGC
>CAZBHC010000042.1:0-7772 GCA_964491775.1 uncultured Dehalococcoidales bacterium
GTCGTATAATTACTATTTTACAAATATCAAATGAACTAGAAAGAATGGGGGATTATGCTGAAGGAATAGGAAAAATAAACATAATGATGGGACCAGGACCACTACTAAAAGAATTGATAGACATACCTGAAATGGGAAATATAGCAGTAGAAATGTTAAAAAGAGCAATTAATATCTTCATAAAAAAAGAAGAAGAGAATCTTAATGAAATTGCAACTGAGATTAATGAACTTGATAATAAGGTAGACGATTTAAACGAGAAAATTGTTTCTGAATTATTAGAAATAGTAAAAAATGATTCATCTAAAGCAGAGAAGGCAACATATCTCATGTGGGCATCTCATAATATAGAAAGATTTGCCGACAGATCTACAAATATTCTTGAAAGAGCTTTTTATTTAGTTTCAGGAGATTCTTTCCACGGAAGTACAGAATTACAAAAACATATTGATAATTAATGATTTATATTAATTCAGTGTAATTTCTCAATAACTCTTTCTTAATAGTCTGATTATAAAAAGTAATTTTTGGCAACAAACTTAAAGGTAGAATATCTTTCTGGGTTTTCTTTCGATTGTTTTTAATATTATCTCCTGTTTTTATAGATCTTTGTATTGTACGTATACTAAGATTATATTTCTTTGAAAGATCAATTATAGATTTTCCTTCAGAATTTAATTGGTAAATTTCTTTGTCTCTATTTAGTTTATTTTTTCCTGGTGAATAGTTATCGTCATCATACTTACATAATGTAAGATGACAATCAAGACAAGATTGAGATATATCACATCCATTATCTTTATAGTTAGTATTTTCTGGAAGAGTATCTGAACGCACTTTTTTTAAGTTTTGATCAATAAGATTTTGCATTTACGGACCTCTTTGGTAAATTATTTGTCAAAAATTGAAAATTTATCTCAATAATAAATAATAAAAATAAAAATTACATTATTATTTATTTGAGGTTCTTAATCATAAAAATATATGAAGAACATTTGTTCTATTATAGAACAGATGTTCTATAAAGGTCAAGAGGATTTAGTTTGTATTTTAGATATTTAATAAAAATATTAGTAATATGCTCTATCGTATTTATAGCCTCATGTAAAAATTCTGATGCAAAATCACCAATTTCATCTATATCTGATATTCCAAATGCTACGGAAACAGTATTTACATCATCTACTCCCATAGCTACATCCACTTCTGTACCAACATCTACTCCTGTTTCAAAAAAAATAATAAGTATAGATCCTATGAATAATCCTGAACAATTTATTTCAGAAATCCCTATATCTGAAATAAATTGTTTAACTGAAATATTTAATTCGAAAACAGAAATAAAAAATCTAATCTCCTCAGCACCAGGAAAATATCTGATAGACAGTGATATAGCTAAAAAATCAGATGAATGTCTCTCATATGATTCCAAAGAAAGAATTATTATTGGTCAATTAGATTTTAGCTCTGGAAAACTAACGAATAAAACTAAAAATTGTATAAAGAATGTTGGTGTAGGTAATAGTTCTTTTATATATCTATTTGCTAAGGATCCTCCTCCAGAAATTTATCTAACAACATTACAAAGTGTTTTCTGCCTTAACAAAAATGAAAGAAGCGTATTTGAAACAAGTAATTATGGTCAAATTACTTCTTCACTAGGTGGTATAGATAAAATTGAATGCTTTATAAATGAATTAGGTCCTCTAGGATTAATAAAATTCAATGAACCTTTAAAATTTATAGGAGGTACTTATACTATTAATGAAATATCACCATCGATATTAGAAAAATTTTTATCATGTGGATATTTCGATAATGAACTAGAACTAATTGGAATCACGATAGATGAGAGTTTATGTATTCTTAAAAACACGAATAATGAAATAATAAATAATGTACTAATAAAACAAAATCAGAAACTTTCAGCTAATCATATTATCGAATTAACATTAGCAACAAAAAAATGTGAAATAAATCTCGAAAAAACAACTTTAAATATAAATATCGAATCTCAAATAAATAATGAAAATAAAGAAAAAAATAATTCAAAAACAGGAATCAATGAAATATTAGAAGAAAATGAAATTAATTGCCTTAAGAAATATATATCTGAAGAACAAATCAAAGAAATACTTACAAATTTATCCCCTACTCAAGAATTGTTTACTGCGATCAATAAATGTAACATGAATATATTTGAGATATTATCACGTTAGTAATTCAATATTGACAAGAAGTTTGATATAAAATTATAAAAAAAACTAAGGATAAAACTATGAAAAGTAGAGCAGCTATACACACAAGTACCGGACAACCGCTAACCGTGGATACGATTGAAATTTCATCACCAAAAGAAGATTATGTTAATGTAAAAATGTTATCAAGTGGAATATGTCATTCACAATTACACCAAATAGAAAACCCCGAATTTCCTACACCTGCTCTATTAGGTCATGAAGGAACAGGCATTGTAACGGAAATTGGTAAAAATGTTTCTCACGTAAAAGAAGGAGACCTAACAATAGTTACTTGGGTTCCTAGAGATCCAATAGTAGGGAGATGGGTACCAGAACCAGGTAATATGACATGGAATGAAATACCCTTAAAAGGACCGCAAGCAACTTGGTGCGAAGATGTATCTGTCTGGAGCGGATATGTTGTAAAAATAGATGATGATAGTCCTAAAGACATTTCTTCAATTGTTGGCTGTGCTATTTTGACCGGCGCCGGAGCTGTTTTAAATACAGCCAAAGTAAGACCTAATGAATCAGTTGCAGTTTATGGGGTTGGTGGAGTAGGAATTTCTTCTATAAAAATGGCTTCAATTTTAGAAGCTTACCCTATCATTGCCGTAGATATTGATGACTCTAAATTAGAGTTTTCAAAGAAATTCGGTGCTACGCACACTGTTAACTCTCTTAAAACAGACCCGATAGAAGCTATACATGAAATTACTTCTGTTGGTGCTGATTATGCTTTTGATGCTATAGGTTTAAAAATAACAAATGAACAAATATTGCCTTCCGTAAGAGGTGGAGGCCCTGGAGCTGATAATATTGGCGGTATGGCAGTAATGATAGGAATGCCAGGAAAAGAAATGACTGTTGACCCATCACATTTTATGTTCCATCAAAGACAATATAGAGGATCCCTTGGAGCAACATACCCAGATAAAGACTTCAATATGTTTTTACGTTGGCACAAGGAAGGAAAGTTCCCTTTGGAAGAATTAGTGACCAAACGATATAAACTTGATCAAATAAATGAAGCATGTGACGACCTGAAAAATGGAAAAATTTTAGGTAGAGCCATAATGGAATATTAAATAAATTATGGAATACAGAATACTTGGTAAAACAGGAGAAAAAGTTTCTTTATTATCATATGGAACTGGTGGACCATCTCAATTTGGACAAAAAACGGGTGGAACAGATAAAAGTAGAAAAAGATTAATCGATATTGCCATTAATAATGGTATAAATTTATTTGATACAGCTCCAGGTTATTCAAATAGTGAAGAGTTATTAGGTAAAGCATTAAAAGGAATCAAAAGAGATTCTTATCTCTTAGCTACTAAAGTATCCACTAGAATTGAAGACTTGAATTCTAGAGGTGATTCAATAGATCAATTAATGAATCCTTCTTTCCCTCGTAAGTCTTTGGAGATGAGTCTTAAAAAATTAAATCTTGAATATATTGATTTTTTTCAATTTCATGGTTTATTACAAAAAAACTATGAATCAATAACTGATTGTTTTTTAGATTCTATAATAAAAGCTCGTGAAGAAGGTTTAATTAGATATATTGGAATAACAGAAAATATGGTGATTGAACCTAGACATACCGCTATGGTAACTGCATTAAATAAACACCCAGAAGTATGGGATACTATGATGCTAAAATATGGAATCATGAATCAATGGGCTGCAAAAAATGTTTTCCCTATTGTTAAAGAAAAAAATATTGGGATCCTTAATATGGCTCCAGTTAGAATAACCTTAACTAAAAATGCAAAACTAAATGAAAGATTTGATGATTGGAAAAAAAATCGACAGGATATTATTGGCACTTTAGAAGATTTGAAATCTTTAAATGATAACAACTCCGAGAATAAAGAAATTATTTCTCAGGGTTATGCATTTGCTGGTTCACACAAGTGCGTTTCAACAATTATCACAGGAACATCAAACGAAAATCATCTATTAGATAATTTAAAATCTGTAAATTCAAAAATGGATCAAAATACTATAAAAAAATTAGTCGAATTATTTGGAAATTCAGATTCACCCGATTAACTATATATTTTGTGATATATCTATATCTTTTTGATAGTTATCTATCTTACCCGAAATAACATCTGAAACTTTTATCTTAGATTCAGATAATCCTGATTCAACTATTGCATAAGCTAAACCTATTGCATTTTTGCCTTCAGGAATACCTACTTCAGGTTTTCCTCCATTTTGTATGGAAAGAATCCAATCCATATATTCATATGCCAATATTCTAGCATCGGTTTCATGAAAGTCTAAGTCATATGAAGCAATTAAAGAATTCCCATCCCATAATTTAGTTGTCAATTCGTCTAATTTGAAATTGGGCACTAAATCTAAAATTTTATTCCCAGATATTTCCTCTCCATTAAATAAAATTAATTTAATAGGATTTCCTGATCTACTTTCTGTCCTATATAAAGTACCATTACTCCCTGTAATTGTTGAGATAGATGCTTTCTGCCCATGAGAAGCATCGGTGATACTAAGTTGTCCAATAGCACCTGATTTAAATTTGACTAATGCAAACCCAGTATCAACTGCATCTTGTTTTACTTTATCTCCAGTATTATAACCAGGTTCACGTCTATGTTTGTACATTTTTGCAAGTTGTGGAGCTACTTCACCCATATCCGTTAGTGTTCTTTCATTTTCTAAAATTCTAGTCTCCGCATAAACTGTATCAGCATCTCCCATAAGATAAAGTAACATATCTGCATTATGTACCCCTGCATCTAATACAATACCTCCAGCTTGATCTTTTTTTGCTCTCCAAACGGTACTATGCATTACAGATCTATGACTACTACCAATACTTAAATCTAAAGCAAAATATGGAATACCTAAAATACCTTCATCCAATAACGCTTTAGATAATCTATTAATTGGATCTCTTCTATAATTTTCTGCTACAGCTATTATCTTTTGGTTTTTATTTGCAGAATCTTCCATTAACCTGCATGCCTTCATCGTTATACCCATCGGTTTCTCAGTTATCACATGTAATCCATTTTCCATGGCGTATATGGCAATTTTATGATGCATTGGAGTACTCGTTACAACTATTACACCATCTAAATCATCGGCATTAATTAAATCTTTATAATCTGTATATATTTTAGGTTTTTTGAGTCCAGATTCTTGAATTACTTTTACAGCTTGATTTGCTACATCTTCATGTAGATCACATACAGAAATTAAATCAACATTATCAAAATGTTGACGTAATTTTACATATCCTGAAATATGTCTTCTTCCCATTCCACCACAACCAATTAAACCTATCTTAAAAGTCAATTCATTTCCTTTCTAATAATTTAATAAGGCAACATATTTATAAGTTTTTCTAGGTGTTTCGGATCAGGATCAAATCCTATACCCAACTCCATTACTATATCAATTATTTCATCATTAAAAGGTGTGGGAATATTTACTTCTCTACCTTTTTCAGAAACATAACCATTGAGAAATTCAATTTCTGTCCTTCTTTTTTTTAATACATCTTGACCAAAAGATGGTCTACCAGCTGAACCAGATCTTCTTGCAGTTTCACTCAATGAATTCTCAACAATTTCAATGTTTTTTCCTTCTGCAGCATCAATAATCTGCTCAGGGGAAAGTGAAAGTACTGAATGCAATTTAAATCCCATACCTAAAGCTACTCGTGCAGCCTCAGCACCTAGCTGTATACCTATTCTCCTAACTTCTGGTATTGTTCTTACCTCAGAGGTAGAATATCCTGTCAAACCAGCCAAAGCATTAGCCATACAATTTACCATTAATTTTGACCATCTTTCTCCCCATAAATCAGATGAGATTTCTGTCTCTGCAACATTACCAAGAATATTTTTTAAATCTCTAAGACGATTTGAAATCGAACCATCTTGTTCTGCAACTTTAAATCCGAGATGATAATTATCTGTTCTAATCACTTTTCCAGGCTCATAACAAGCAGCACCAATGGTAATTATGCATCCTAAAGATTTATCTTTCCCAACAATAGAAGCCATTCGATGATCATTTATACCATTTTGAAAATCTACAAAATATCCGGTTTTAGGATCAGTATAAATTTTAATTAATTGAGTTGCCCATTCAGTATCATAACTTTTAACAGCTATGAATGAAACATCAAAAAAATTGGTGTGATTTTGTAATTCAGATATAGATAAAGCTTTTGGATATGTATTGTAAGATGTTTTTTGAGTCTCAACTCTAAGACCATTATCTTTAATTGCTTTTACATGCTCATGCCACTGATCAATTAAGGTAACATCATATCCATTATTTGCCAACAATCCCCCAACAACACCACCAATTCCACCTGCACCTATTATCCCTATTCGCATAAATACCTCCAGAAAATTCTTATTCTATAATAATCTTTCAATGGAAAAAGAATTTATATTAAATTTACTTTTATTATTATTTATTAGATTAAATGCTATTTCTCCAATAACAGGAGAAAATTTAAATCCATGACCTGAACAAGGACTTAATATTAATACATTACTATAATCTGGATGAAAATCTATTATAAATTCTCTATCTGGTGTATTTGTATACATACAAACAGCAGATCTAACAGAATCAACATCTAAGTCAGGTATGTAAGATTTTATTATAGATCTTAATTTTTCTTCATCATCTTGATGTATCTTCTTTCTATCCAATTTATCAGGATCTACTTCATATCCTTCATGGTGTATAGCAGCCTTAATACCATCCCCAAAGTTAGGTTGAATATAAATCATCTTTCCATCTTCATATTCCCAAGAATGATTTGGTGAATTTTCTGGTAAAAATATCTCTGAATTACTAATTGGATCAAACCAAAACAAAACCTGTCTCTCAATAAATATAGGTAATTTCAAATCATTTAATAGATTTGGTAACCAAGCACCTGCACAAATTATAAGCTTATCTCCATAATAGGTATCTCCTGTTTCTGTTTGTAAGGTTACATAATTATCATCTGAAATCCATTTTGAGATTTTTGTATTAAAATGTAATTCAGCTCCATATTCTTTGGAAAGATTTAAATTTGTATTTATTACATTCTCTGGAAAAACTGCCCCACCCATCAAATCTAAAACACCTTCCATTTCTTCTTCAGGATTAAAAATTTTCCATCTAGATCTAATATCGTCACTAGTTAGTATTTCGATTTCACAATTATGAACTTCTGAACTGTGTTTAATCCCTTCTAGAGAATTCGCCCCTTTTTTTGCAATCATTATTCCGCCAATTATTTTAATTATTTCTAAATTAGTTTGATCTTGAAGTTCAAAAAATAATTCATATGATCTATTTAATAATGGTACAAAATGAGAACCTTCAGAATATGATTTTCTTATTACTCTTGCATTACCATGAGAAGAACCCATTGTATGTGGGGGATTATAAATATCAAAACCAATTACACTCATCCCATTTTTGGCAAGGTTATACACAGTAGAACTCCCATGAGCTCCTAAACCTATTACTAATACATCA
>CAZBHC010000043.1:0-15975 GCA_964491775.1 uncultured Dehalococcoidales bacterium
ACACCTTTAAATGACAAATTTGAAACTATTGCAATAAAAAAAGTATTTGGAGAATATTCCAAAAAATTATTAATAAGCAGCTCTAAATCGATGACAGGACATTTATTGGGAGCTGCTGGAGGTATAGAGGCCGCATTTACAGTTATGGCTATAAACGAATCAGTTGTACCTCCAACTATCAATTTAGAAAATCCTGATCCAGATTGTGATCTTAATTATGTACCAAATCTATCAAAAAGAGGTAATGTAGAAATAGCTATGTCTAACTCCTTAGGATTTGGAGGACATAATGCTTCTTTACTTTTTAAAAAATTTGTAGCCTAGTAAATGATTGATATCAAAACTTTAGGTTTTAATATATCTAATAAATTATCTAATCAATTACTTTCACAAAGAGGAATATTCGATGAATACTCCGCAAAAAATTTTTTCCATTCCCCTATTACTGAAATTAAAAAACCTATTAATCTACCTTCAATAAATATAGGAACTGAAAGAATTATCAAGTCAGTAAACAAAAATGAAAAAATAGGTATATTTGGAGATTTTGATGCAGATGGGCTAACAGGTACTGCCATTATAGCTAGAACAATAAAAAAAATTGGAGGCGAGGTAATACCATATATTCCGAATAGAGATAAAGATGGTCATGGACTCTCAGAAGAAGCCGTAAAATCTTTTTATGATGCTAATGTAAAACTAATTATTACAGTAGATACAGGATCTACTGCATTGAAAGAAACAAAATTAGCGACTGAATTAGGTATTGATACAATAATTACAGACCATCATATACCTCCAGATGTTTTACCTACCGTAGTTGCATTAATAAATCCTATGCTGAATGAATCTATTGAGTGCGAATATTCAGGATCCGGAGTAGCTTTTAAATTATCGCAGGCTTTATGCGATAAATTAAATCTAGATTTCCCAGAAGAATTATTACCATTAGCTGCTATAGGGACTATAGCAGATTCTTCACCCTTAATAGGCGAAAATAGAAACATAGTAAAAAATGGACTAGAAATTCTTGCTAGGACTAAATTAGCAGGTGTAAAAACCCTTTTGGAAAAATCCAAATCAGATAGGTTTTTTGGTAAACCAAACACAGAATTAGTATCTTTTCAACTAGCACCTCGACTTAATGCTCCTGGGCGATTAGGTGATTCTGAACCTGCATTACAAATCCTAATGACTGATAATAATCAAGATGCTATTGCTATTTCCGATAGATTGGATGATATAAATAACCAAAGGAAAGAATATAGTTCTAAAGCATGGGAAATGGCTTCAATCCAAATAGAAACACAAAACAATCCAATAATATCTGTAGAATTATCTGATGTTCCTTTAGGAATACTTGGACCAACGGCTGGGAAAATAGTGGACCAAACTGGTAAACCTGCTATTGTATTTCAAAACTATGATGATTTAATTAAAGCTTCATGTAGAAGTAATGAATATATCGATATTCATAAATGCCTATATAAATCAAATAATTTACTTAATAAATTTGGTGGACATGCCGCAGCTGCAGGTTTTACTGTATCAAACAAATACATAGATGAAGTAATCAAAATTGCCAACGAAACTGCATCAAAAAATTCTGACATTCCTAAAAGTAAACCTTTTCAACCTGATGCGGTAATAGATATGAATGAACTTACCCCAGAATTATGGAAATTTATTAGAGCTATGGAACCTTACGGGAAATCTAACCCTGAACCTCTATTTCATATAAAATCAGCCCAAATATCAAATATTAAAAATTTAGGTATTAATAAAAATCATCTGAAATTAAATCTAATTACTGAAAATAAAACTATTGAAGGAATAGGTTTTGGTTTAGGACAAACTCCTCTTGGAAGTGGAAAAGTAGATATAACATTTCGTTTATCAACTAATAATTGGCGAGGTAGAATAAAAGATCAAATAGAGATTAAGGATATAGTCCCTTCAAAAATAGTCTAATTACTTTTACTTTGCCTTCTCCTTTCAGATCTAGATCCAATTTTTCCATTTGCGATCCGGGTTTTCAAAACTATAAAAGATCCTGCAATTATAAAAGATATAAAGGCTATTATATGAGCTTCTTGAAAAACTCCAAATTTTATTGAATCTAATCTTAAGAATTGTACAAAAAATCTTCCGATTGAATACCAAAAAAGATATACCATAAAAATTGATCCATCAGGCCTTATTTTTCCTCGTAAAAATGTAATCAAAAAGAAACCAATCATATTCCAAATCATTTCGTAAACTATAGCTGGATGTACAGCTGTTTGATATGAAGTTCCTTCTGCAAAAAAACCTTGACTCCAACTGGAGCTTCTTTCAATACAATATCTTCCAGGACTATCAGGATGTGTAAAATACCAGCCCCATGGAGCGTCAGTAGATCTAGCACAATGTTCTCCGTTAATAATGTCACCAATACGTCCAATAGTCTGACCAATTAACAAAGAAAATGCACCTATATCCATAAGTTTTCCTACGTTTTGTTTTGAAATATATCCATACAAACTTCCTCCTATCCATCCGCCTAAAATTCCACCCCATAAACCAATACCACCAGACCATACTTGAAAAATACTCAAAGGATTAGATGAATATAAATGCCAAAAATCTATTATATGAACCACACGTGCTCCCAATATACCTCCAATAATTCCCCATATAGCGGTGTTATATACTAATTCTTTATCAAGATTCTCTTTTTTAGCAGCACGACCTGCCATCCATACACCTACAGCCATAGCTACAACTGAAAAAAAACCGTGCCAACTAAGAACAAAATTACCTATAGCAAACATGTTTGGATTGAAATTGATTGGTATTGCTAAAATGTCGAACAAAAGAATATCCTTATAATTTTATGGTAAATCTTCATAATAAAAGTATAAAAACTACAAAGCAGTTTAATCCTAACATATGATAACTTATTTTTATGCTTAGCGAAAAAATAAGTTATACCAAAAACAAAAATATATTATCAAACGAAATAAATCTTTTCATTAACTTCTTGAATATTGAAAAAGGTTTATCTAATAATACAATTCAAGCTTATAAAAATGATTTACATGATCTTATTAATCAGTCATTTATGAGATCTATTAATAATTGGAATGATTTTGATAGATCTCACTTCCAACAATTTGTAGAAGTAATGAATTATAGAGAGTATAAACAATCAACTAAATCAAGGAAAATAGCTTGTATTAAATCATATATAAAATTTCTACTACTTGAGGGATTTATAAAAATCAATCCCCTAAAAGAAGTCAGACAACCCAAAAATAATCAAAAAATTCCTAAAACATTATCATCAACCCAAATAGAAAAAATATTGGAATATTCATCCAATGGAACTTCCAATAAAGATATAAGAGATAATGCCATGATTGAATTGATGTATGCCACAGGAATAAGAGTTTCTGAAATAGTAAATTTAAATATAAATGACATAGATTTATATAGTGCTACTATAAGAGTAAATGGAAAAGGTGGGAAACAACGAATTATACCTTTACATGAATGGTCAGTAAAAATACTAGAAAATTATATAACTAATATAAGACCTATATTGTTGAAAAATATCACTAATCAAACATCAGTATTTATATCAAATAGAGGGAAACGAATGAGTAGACAAAATTTTTGGTTACAAATCAAAAAAATTGCATCTAATTCAGGAATAACTACAAATTTATCTCCGCACACGTTTAGACATAGCTTCGCAACACATTTACTTTCTGGTGGAGCTTCAATAAGGCATGTGCAGGAGTTATTAGGACATTCTAATTTGGAAACCACCCAAATATATACCCATGTAGGCAATATTAAATTGAGAAACGTTTATAATAGTTCACATCCGAGAGCATAATATAAAAAAATGTCAAACATAACTATAGAATCGAATATTGGATCAGATGCACAAGAAATAGGACGTATTGTTGCAAAAGAATTGGATTTTGATTTTGTTGACCGTATAATCCTATCTCAAATAGCAAAGAAAATTGGATCAACCGTATCTGCCCTAGTTGAAAATGAGAATTTTTCTCCTTCTAGAATTGAAAAACTATCAAAAAAATTACAAATAATATTAGATAAAAGCCCTATTTACTCTGTAGGTGGAGATGCATATACTGGGCCTGGAATTGAAAATATTCTATCAAGAACATATGTAGACTTAGAGCGTACCCCATTGACTTCAGCAATTGAATTAGATGAAAAAAAGTTTATTTCAGCTGTAGATGAGGTAGTAAATGATTTAGCTGATATATCTAAAGTATTGATAGTAGGAAGAGGTGCAGGTGTAATCCTAAAAGAAAGAAAAAATGTACTAAGAATAGCTATTAATTCTAATATTGAAGACAGAATAAAAAATATTACCAATACTAATGAGGAAAACAGTGTAGATGATGCAAAAAGAATAATTTCTAATTCTGATGAAGCACAAAAAAGATATTTCTTAAGAGCATTTAATTGTTCACCATTTGACCCATTGTTTTATCATGTAATTTACAATAAATCTTTATTTACTATTGAAGAGATAGCTAAAAATATCTTAGAATTATATAAAGACTTTACAGAAAGTAAAAATTATTACAATGGCTAGAAAAAAACGTACTAAAAATAAGAAATCCACAAAACCTAATGTTTTTGTGCAAGATAATAGTACCCAGTCTAAGGATCAGGACATAGAAAAAAGTTTATCTGTACCACAAAATAAAAATTCTAAACCAGTACAAAAAAATACCCAAAATAGATCTATAAGAAGTCGTACTGAAGTTTATACAAAGACACAATCTAAAGAGTTAAGGAAGTTAGCAATAATAGGTTCAACTAACATTTTGGTTATAGTAATCATTTCTTTTCTAATATAGTCAAAATACACAGGCAAAAAATATGCAGCCTGAAAGCATTACAGAAAAATTAAAAAATAAACTCTACTCAAGTCCTAATAAACCTGGTGTATATATATTCAAAGATAAATCTGAAAAGATACTATACATAGGTAAAGCTTCGAATTTAAAAAAAAGAGTAAGTTCATATTTTAATAGAAATAGTGAAAAAACTAACAAAATATTAGAACTGAAACGAAAAATCTGTGATTTTGAATTGATTATCACTACATCTGAAGAGGAAGCTTTATTATTAGAAAATTCATTAATAAAGAAAAATAAACCTAGATATAATATAAGACTCAAAGATGATAAAACATACCCTTTTATAAAAATTAATTTAAATGAAGAATTTCCTAGAGTATATATCACTAGGAAATATTCAAATGATGGAGCAAGGTACTTTGGTCCATATCCTTCTCCTGGAAATATTAGAAAAACACTAAATTTCTTAAATAAACTTTTCCCATATAGATCATGTACTAAAGATATTGATGGAAATGATGAAAGACCCTGTTTAGAATTCCATATAAAGAGATGTATCGCACCATGTACTGGTTATGCATCAAAAGAAAGCTATATGAAGGTAATAAACGAATTGATTAGTTTTCTTGAAGGTAATACAAAAAATGTCAAAAAGAACCTAGAGAAAGAGATGCTAGAACAATCTAAACTACAAAATTTTGAAAAAGCTGCTTCTTTACGTGATAAAATTTTTTCTATTTCAAAAATAGAACAAAAACAAAAAGTAATAGGTATATCAAATGAAAATTTAGATGTAATCGGAATAGGAAAATTAAGAGATAAAGGATGTTTTGAAGTTTTCTTCATTAGAAAAGGAAATATGATTGGTCATCATAATTACATTATGGAAGGTATTACAGAAGAAAATGATAATCAATTAATCTCTAAATTTATTGAATATTATTATTCAGACAATAATAATATCCCTAAATCAATTATCTGCCCTATAGATCCACATAATAAAACATTTATTAGAAACTGGTTATCTAATAAAACAAATAAAAATATAACTATTCATACTCCTGTCAAAGGAAAAAAAAGAGATTTAATCTTAATGGCTAATGAAAATGCTGTTGAAAATTTGAATCGTATGAACATAAAAATTATTTCTAAAACAAAGTCTATTGAAATTGGTCTGCAGCAACTACGTGACGAATTAGGTTTACATGAACTGCCTAATAGAATTGAATGTTTTGATATATCACATTTACAAGGTTCTAATGTGGTGGCATCTATGTCTGTTTTAGTAAATGGTATACCTCTTAAATCTCATTATAGGAGATTTAAAATAAAAACTAATCTAATAGGAAATGATGATTATTATTCTATGAAAGAAGTAATTAATAGACGTCTAATGAGAATGATAAATAAAGATAAGGATCAAAGTTTCTCCAAAAAACCTAATCTAATCTTGATAGATGGAGGTAAAGGACAATTAAATTCAGTAATGGAAGTAGTACTAGAACTAGGAGTAGAAAATATCTCTATAGCTTCTATTGCAAAAAAAGAAGAAAGAATTTTTTTACCTGATTTCTCCGAATCTATTCTTTTACCAAAAAAATCAAATGGATTATTTATACTACAAAAATCTAGAGATGAAGCACATAGATTTGCAGTAAATTATCATAGAAATATTAGATCTAAAAATACTTTCAATTCCCCTTTAGATAATATTGAAGGAATTGGTCCAAAAAAGAAAAAACTACTCCTAAAAAAATTTGGGTCAATTCAATCAATTAAAGAATCAAATATAAATGATTTAATAGAAATAAAAGGTATAAATGAACTATTGGCTATAAGTATAAAAGAATCAATTTAAATTCAATCATCTTTTATGCTTTTTAAAAAACTCGTCAATAATGAAATTGAAATTTCTAAATTTTCTGAATTAATAGGTAAAGAAACATTTACCCCAGGATAAGAAATATCAATAGAATTTTGGTCTGAAGATAATCGTTGATTCTTAGATGAATCAATAGCAGATGATAAACTATTTCGATCAGTACTACTTATAAATAAGTCAGAAAAATTTCTTTTATCCAATAAAATATTCAAAGAAACATTAGAAAAAGTCGAGTTATATACTTTTGTTATTACTGGTAACTTCTTTTTTATTATTTCTGGTTCTATATTTGTAATTTTGTGTAAAAAAGGACCCAAAATATCTTTAGTAATTATATTGGATTTAGTTTCAAGTAAAATTTGATTAAAAATAGGTATCTTATGATAGAAACTTATACTAGTGTAAGATGAAAAATCTTGAGAATGTAAATTTATAAGATTTTTAGCGTGATATGACAATTGAATGTTACCTCTACCAACAATTAAACCCCATAAACGAGCAGCAGCTAACTTAGATGCAAAAGCACCACCAAAAGTAGACATATTCAAAGCATCAGATAAGACAGATCTAGAAACAGAACCACTATAAGTATCATTAATAAGTTCTGCGAGCTCTAAAGAGTCATATAGAGAATAATCTGGATATTCGTAGCTACTTAGCTTTCCCATTAATCAAAACCATTATATTAAATTGATAACTTATTTACATTATAGCAATTTAACAGCAAATTGCTATAAATGTCTGCAATTATTGCCTTGGTAACACGGTCTGTTTAGTGTATAAGAGGGTTTTGTTTGTTATTAATATAATTAGATTAATTCTTTTGAGTTTCAAATATATTTACTCATGCATTATTTGAGATAAAGTTACTGTATATTAACCAAAATATTTTATTTTATAACAATTATTAATTTATTAATATCTATAATTAATTAATTACAAATAATTTCATTTTTAGCGTATAAATTAGATTGATCTAAACTCGATAATCAGCAATTTGCTATGGTATATTAATTACTTCCATCTGATCCTACAGTGTCTCCCCATGCCCCTACAGCCATCATTCCACCATCAACATTTAAATATGATCCTGTAATGAAGGATGCTTCATCTGAAGCAAGAAATAGTACAGCTTCAGCTATATCTTTTCCTTGGCCTATCCTCCCTATAGGATGTGCTTTAGCTGTTTTTATTAATTCTGATTCTAAATCTCCTCCCGTGCCTGTAATTGCGTTTCTAACCATAGGGGTATCTATTGCTCCAGGATTTACAGCCAAAACCCTTATATTTTCCTTAGCAAAATCAAGTGATAATTGTCTAACCAAAGACAAGTCCCCTCCTTTAGTCGCAGCATATGCAGATACTCCCTCCATAGATTGTAATCCTTGAACACTTGCAGAATGTATTAGAACTCCCCCACCTCGTTTTCGCATTTCTGGAATTGAATATTTAGCCATTAAAAATCTACTTTTTAGATTGACATCTAATATCCTATCCCACATTTCTTCAGGTAAATCTACTGCGTTTAAATATGAATTCGGAGGTTGAATACCTACATTATTGAATACAATATCTACGCCACCATAGGTCTTAGAAGCAAAATCTACTGTATTTTTACAATCTATAGCTTTACCAGCATCAGCATAAAAAAAACTCGATATACCTCTTTGACCTAAAATTTTTTCTTGTAATTCTTTACCTGATTCTTCGTTTATGTCCATGATAGTTACCATTGCACCTTCCCTAGCAAAAGCTTCACATGTAGCAGCTCCAATACCTAATGCACCACCAGTAACTATTACAGATTTGTTTTCAAACTTTCCCATTTAATACTCCAAACATAAAATTTAAATTTTTGAGATTATTACGCGATTTTACATGATAGAAAAATTAATAGTATGCGATCATAGATATTTATATGTAATTCTGAAAAGATATTTTGACACAAAAAGAAAATTTGCCAAATAAACCTTGGTCTGCGTTTGAATTTATAGATTATAGAATACTTTGGGCTAGCGCAATTACTGCTATGTTCACTATGAATCTAAGGGTAATAGTAACCGGAATTTGGCTTTATGAAGAAACTGGTTCTGGATTTACTCTAGCTTGGTTAGGAATACTAGAATTCGTTATGAGAATTCCTGCCAATTTGTACGGTGGAGCTTTAGCTGATCAGATCGACAGAAAAAAAATTATAATATTTTGCCAGCTTGCTTCTTTTGTAGTAATGACAATATTAACGTTACTGTTATTTGTAGAAAAATTGGAAATTTGGCATGTCTATTCTGCTACCGCATTACTCTCAGCAACAAGTGTAATGAGTCATCCTTCAAGATCTGCATTAACTGCAAATGTAGTCCCAAAAACACATTTAGTCCATGCTGTAGCTACAAATACTATAACTATGCAAATATCTACAATAATTTTGCCAGTGATTTTTTGGATTACATCCCTGACTCCTACTCTTACACTGACATTTGGAGTAACAGCTTTTTTTGGATTACTTTCTTTTATTATCCCTTTCTACATCAAAACTTCTGGCTCTAAACATTTAGAAATAAAGAAAAATAAATCAACTATCAATAACATAATCGATGGTTTGAAGTACGTTATATCCCACCCAATCCTACCAGGATTATATCTTTTAGATATTTCTGTTACCGTGGTAAGTTTTTATAGACAATTATTTCCTATCTTTGCAGATCAACTTTATAAAGGAGGCAGGGCTACAGTATCTATTCTTACTGGAGCAAATTCAATAGGAGGTATTTTAGGTAGCTTACTAGTTGTACAAACTGCAAAATATCAACCAAAAGGAATGTTGGTTTTGTACGCTACATTAATTTATGCAATCTTATTGATCTTATTTGGCAGCATAAATATTCTTTGGATAGGTGTGATAGTAATTATAGCTCTAGGCGCTACTGATTCTATCGGTATGACCACAAGACAAACAATTGTACAAATGACAACACCCGATAGGATGCGTGGCAGAGCTGTAGCAGCTCATTCCCTTGCAGCTATGACCGCAAATGGTATTGGTCAAGCCGAAGTAGGTTTTATGTCTGAAATTATAGGTGCTGATAATACTATGATTTTTGGTGGTATAGTATCAATCATTGCAACTTTATCAATATGGTGGATAGTTAGAGGAATACGCCAATACCGATATTCAGAGTAGAATGGTTTTTTAGCTCCAAACTCTGTCATGAGCATCCAGATCATTCCATTCAGATGTATCTTCGAAAACACCTTTTGGGTAGATTGAATTACGCTTATCACTTGGCTTTGCTAAATGTTCTTTGATAGCTTCTTCATTCAATTCAATTCCAAGACCAGGAGAATCATTTAGTTGAACATAGCCATCTTTTATCATAGGGCCTTCTTGATCAACTAAATTTACAATATCATTCCACCAAGGATTATCAACTGAATGCATCTCTAAGGCAAAGAAGTTTTCTATAGAAGCTGCACAATGAACATTAGCCATAGCTACGACTGGTGATCCTGCTTGATGAAGTGCAATTCCAATGCCAGCATCTCTACAATAATCTGCTATTCGTTTAGTTTCTAAAATACCCCCTGAAGTAGCTAAATCAGGATGAGCTACAGATATAGCACGTGCTTCTACTAATGGCTCAAAACCTTCTTTACAATATATATCCTCTCCTGTACAGACTGGTGTATCAACTCTATCTTTTAACATTTTCCACTGATCAACAAATTGCCAAGGAATCATATCTTCATACCAAGCTAAAGTAAACTCATCTAAGCCTTTCCCGATCCTAATTGCATTTTCTACTCCCATATGTCCAAAATGGTCAGAAGCAAGTGGTATTTCATATCCAATAATTCCCCTGACAGTTTTCACATATTCTTTCATTTTAGAAATACCATAATCTGTTATCTGTATGCCAGTAAAAGGATGCATAACATCGGAAGACTCATTTATTAAGCCTTTATTTACAACACCATTAGAAAATTCCGACGCAATCCATAGACCTATATCCATTATAAGAAATTCAAATCCCCGATCCATTCTTCCTTTTAAAGCCTTGCCCATTTCTTCTGGATTTTTCTTTAATGGTGTATCGGCATAAACTTTTACTTTATCTCGATATTTTCCTCCAGCCAACATATATGCAGGTACACCATAAGCTTTTCCAGCTAAGTCACATAAAGCCATCTCTACTCCACATACACCTCCTCCTAATCTTCCATGCCCTCCAAATTGTTTAATTTTTTGAAAAATTCTATCTATATCACAAGGATTTTCTCCAATAAGTCTACTTTTTAACATTAGCGCATATCTAGCAGACGCCCCATCTCTAACCTCTCCAAGACCTATTAAACTTTGATTTGTGTATATTTTAATTATTGGCCAACGCCAGTTACCTTCACCTATAACTGAAATTCTGAGGTCTGTTATTTTTAACTCAGATGGAGATGAGAGTTCATTGAAATGTCTTTCAATATTTTGAGGGGATCTATTAATATTCATAAGTAATTATTTATATAGTAAAATTCTTTTTAGGATATTAAGATTATCTTAATTACCAGTCTTAGAATTCTTAAAATTCATAAATAAAGTATTTTATGTATAAATTTTTCAAAAATATCATTTTATCTATAATTTCGTTTATGATCATTCTTAGCTGTTCTAGCAATGAAGATAGTGTAAACAGACCGATGCTCTTATTACATTCTATAGACATTTCGATAGGTAAGAATAGGATTCCTTTTTATATTAAACATAAAGATAGTTCTATGCTGAATATAGAACCTGATTTATTAGAAATAATATATTACAAAGCAGATACAAATAAAAATCATAAAGTGAAAGAAATTAAGTGGCGTAATAACCCTATAAAAGGAGGAATGTATGTAGCAGATATGAATTTCTTGTCATCTGGTATTTGGATAGTTGAAATTAAATACGAAAATATTAAATCACCTTTGAAAAGTCAATTAATCGTTAAATCTAAAACAGATGCATTAGATATTGGAGAAAAAGCTCCAATAATACAAACTAAAGTAATAAATGATAAAAATTTAATAGAAACAATAACATCTGACCCAAATCCAGATCCATCTTTATATCAAATTAGCCTAGACAGAGCATTGGAAAAAAATATTCCTATCCTAATCACATTATCTACACCTGGATATTGTCAATCCTCAACTTGTGGTCCTCAAACTCAGGTTTTATCTGATTTAAATAATAATTTTATGAACGATCAGGTTCAATTTATACATATAGAAATATATGATAACCCTGACGAAATGAAAACTTCAGGAGATATTAGTATAGGTATCCAATCTTCACAAATATCAGAGTGGGGAATAAAAACAGAACCTTGGACATTCCTAATTGATAATAATGGAACTATAGTCGAAAGATATGAAGGTTTTGTGTCATCCGAAGAACTAAGAGAAGATATTAATAATCTACTAAATTGAAACTATAAATCTTCTAGAAAGATTTTTATAGAATCATAATCTAAAACACTAACATCTTGTCTCCATATAATTACACCCTGACCATCTAACAACACAAAACTTGGTGTGGCAAAAAATTTAAACTCTTGGATATATTTATTATTATTAGAATCTCTAGCATCAATTCTTAATATTTTTATTTTATCCCCAAATTTTTTCTCAACTCTATTCAAGATAGGTTCTGATAAAACACAACCTAGTCAAGTATCAGAATAAAATTCAATCAAAGTGGGTTCCCCTGAAAATATTATTTCAGAAGTATTATCATTATTTATTACATCAGGTTCAGGCATGTATAAATTAAAAAAAATAAAAATAAAAAAAATAAATGATGTGATTAATAATAATTTAGTTTTTATTTTTTTTATTGGAAAAAAAAATAAAGTTATCCCAATTAAAATTGCAATAACTAACAAGGAATTTTGATTAAAATATTGGAACATAAAAAAAATTATATAAAATATATACTTCGTTGATATATTAGTATATACGTTAAAAATAAATTCATAATCAAGAAAAAATAAATTGCACGATTCACCATTATTCCATGTCGCCGAGCTACTGCTAAATTTATCAATAATTTTAATTTTTGCAAAAGTTGGAGGGGAAATAGCAGTAAGATTTATAAAAATCCCTCAAGTATTAGGTGAATTAGTCGCAGGTATTATCATATCTCCATTTGCTTTAGGAGGTATAGAAATATTAAATTTTGGACCTTTATTCAATGTAGAAAATAATTTACCTGTATCAAAAGAGATTTTCTTTCTAGCACAATTAGGAGCAGTTTTCTTACTGTTTGAGGTCGGAATTGAAACCAATAAAAGTAAATTCTATTCTGCTTTAAGACCATCTATTTTTGTTGCCTTAGGTGGAGTGATATTGCCATTCCTATTTGGATTTTTTTGCACTATATTATTAGGATTTGCAAATCTAAATTCAATACAAGCTATGTCTCCAGCATTATTTGTTGGTGCAATTATGACAGCTACTTCAATTGGAATCACTGCTAGAGTACTTTCAGACATCAATCAACTAGATTCAAAAGAAGGAATCACAATATTAGGTGGTGCAGTAGTTGATGATGTTTTAGGAATTATAATATTAGCTATCGTGATTGGAATTGGAGAAAAGGGAGAAATTTCTCTAAGTTCAGTAATTTTAATTACAATAAAAGCTTTTGGATTTTGGATAGGCTTAATGATTTTAGGATCTCTTATTTCTAAAAGATTATCTTCTTTTGCATTATCATTTAAATCCACTGGCTCTGCATTACTTATAGCATCAATATATGGATTAATAGCTTCAGCAGTAGCAGAAGTTTATTTTGGCCTTGCTATGATTATAGGTTCTTATACTATGGGATTAGTTCTATCAGATACTGAATTGAAACATAAGGTTGAAAAACCTATAAGTAATATTAATAAAATTCTTGTACCTATCTTTTTTTGTGTAGTTGGTATGCAACTAGATATGAGTTTTATTACAGGTGAAAGTGACCAGAGCCTTTCAAAGATTATTATTTTCACAATACTTTTATCAATTTTAGCAATCATAAGTAAAATTTTCGGTTCTGGAATACCTGCATATTTTGTTGGATTTGACCGTAAATCTTCCTGGAAAATTGGTCTAGGAATGTTACCTAGAGGTGAAGTAGCAATAATCATAGCTGGTATTGGGCTGACAACAGGAGTAATTGGTGCCGATATTTTTGGGATTTCTTTAGTTGTAACAATTGTTACAACAATACTCGCACCTATATTGCTAGTAAGAGCTTATAAAAATAAAAAATAGTAATTATCCTACCATTGAACGAACATAGGCATTACGACATGAGTATAGCCAGGATTAGAATCTGATCTAAATACTCCCGGACCTGAAGAAGAATCTGTTTCAATAATTACTTCATCACCATCTAGAACATTTAATACTTCTCTTAGGAATTTACTATTAAATGCTACCTTAGTACCCTCACCTTCCACAGTTGCGTTAATACTAGTTTCATTTTCACCCATATCTTCAGCCCTAGATAAAACTTTGATTAATTTTTCTTCACCATCAATGATTAATCTTATAATCTGAGACCCATCACGTGCAAAAATTGAAGCTGCACTACTAGCCTGCTTTATCTTATCAGAATCTACTTTGGTTGTTGTAGATTTATTTTCAGGTATTAATTTATTGTAATCTGGAAAAACTCCCTGTACCAAAGATGTAACAACCTCGGAAGAATCTAAAATAAATTTTGCTGCTCGATTGTCTGGATCTACACTCATTTGTATATTTTTTGACCCATCTGAAAGTAATCTCTCAATTTCAGAAAATGTTTTCGCAGGAACTATAATACTAATTTCTTCACTCATATCTGAAGATAAAGACCCAGTTTCAACTGCCAATCTAAATCCATCTGCTGCTGCCAAAGTATAAGTGTTCCCTGATAAATCTACCTTGACACCAGTTAATACTGGCCTAGAGTCATCTGTAGCTGCTGCTACTACGACCCTCCTCAAAGAGGATCTAAAAGATTCAGCATCTATTTGAGCTGAATGAGAGGAAGAAACATCAGGTATTGGAGGAAATTCCTCAGAACTAATACCGTTTATCGTAGCATCGGCTGATCCACAAAAAACTTTAACTGTACCCGTATCTTCTTGTAAATCAATTGAAATAGTTTCTCCAGAAAGAGCATTAACATAATCTGTTAATATTCTTGCTGGAATTGTTATAGAACCTTCGTGTTCTATTTGAGCCCCTATCCAAGAACTGATTGAAATTTCTGTGTTAGTAGCAGTTATTTTTAACTGCCCATTGCTCGTTTCTAGTAAAACATTTTGTGTGACTGGTAGCATAGATCGTGATGACACAGCACGACTTACAGAGGTTAAACCCTTACTTAAATTTTCTCTTAGACAAGTTATCCACATAATTCATTCTCAAAAAATCACTAATTAATATATAAACAGTTTAAGTATTTAGAATATAAAAGGTCAAATAATATCCGCAGGAAAATTATCAATTTTTACGTAATATAATATATATTAGAAATAATTTATTTATATTTCTCCTAATGAAAAACAAATTAATATCTAAAATATTTGAAGATTATAATTCTGGAAAAATCACAGAAGATTACGCTATAGACAAAATATTGAATCTTAACTACTTAGATAAAGAACCTATTGCTAATATTGATTTTCAGAGAGAAGAGAGATCAGGTTTCCCAGAAGTTGTTTTCGGGTTAAATAAAACTAATGAACAAATATCTATGATCTCAGAAAAAATTTTCAATCATTCAAAATTACTCTTGGTAACACGCGCTAACATAGATGCTTATAATTTAGTGAAAACAAAAATACCTTCAGCAAAATTTTCAGAATTATCAAAATGCATATGGGCAGATCAAAGAAAAAAAAATGAACTTTTAGATGGTATTTCTATCATATCAGCAGGCACATCAGATTTATCTATTTCAGAAGAAGCTAAAATTACAGCAAATCTTATGGGGTGTTCGACCAACATGATAACAGACGTGGGGGTAGCTGGATTACATCGACTAACATCTAGATTAGATGAAATCAGAAAATCAAAAATACTAATAGTAATAGCGGGAATGGAAGGCGCATTACCTAGCGTTATATCTGGTTTAGTAAAAACACCAATAATAGCTGTACCAACATCTATAGGTTATGGAGCAAATTTTGGAGGAAT
>CAZBHC010000044.1:0-31244 GCA_964491775.1 uncultured Dehalococcoidales bacterium
GTTGGTGATCCAAAAAGATTTTCTACTAAATCTAAAAAAATCCATATTGATATAGATGCTTCTGAAATTGGGAAAACTGTCAAGATTGATGTACCTATAGTCGGTAATATTATAGATGTATTAAATCAGATTAATCCTGAATTATCGAAAAATCATAGACCTGATTGGTTAGATACTGTATCAAATTTAAAACTTAATCATCCATCATTAGAGATACCTAAATCTGATCATTTACTTGGACAAAGTGTAGTTAAGGCTATATCTGAAATTACTAAAGGTAGTGCGATAATATGTTCAGGAGTTGGCCAACATCAAATGTGGGCTGCTCAACATTATAAATTTACTCAACCTAATTCATGGATTTCTTCTGGAGGGTTAGGGACAATGGGTTATGAGGTTCCATCTGCAATAGGGGCACAAGTTGGAAATCCTGATAAACTTGTTTGGTCAATTTGCGGGGATGGAGGTTTTCAAATGACAATGATGGAATTAGCTACAGCTAAAGAAAATAACCTTCCTGTTAAGTATGCAATTTTAAATAACAATCATTTGGGAATGATTACCCAATGGCAAGGTCTATTTTATAATGAGGATTATCAAGCCGAAACTTATACTGGTAATCCAGATTTTGTTAAATTGGCTGAATCTTATGGGATAAAAGGACTACGTGTAGATAATAAAGATGATTTATTTGAGGTGATAAAAGCGGCTAATTCTCATTCTGGTCCGGTAGTAGTAGATTTTGTAATCAAAAAAGTTGATAATGTATATCCTATGATACCTGCTGGGCAAAGTATTTCAGAATTAATTGAGGAGCACATTTAATGTCTTCTAATAAAAATCAACGTACCATAACTTCTTTAGTTCAAGATAGACCAGGCGTGCTTTCAAGAATCTCTGGATTATTTCGAAGAAGAGGATTTAATATTGCAAGTTTGGCAGTAGGTTCTTCAGAAAAACCAGGATTATCTAGGATGACTTTTGTCGTTGAAGGTTCAGCTTCATCCCTAAGGAGTGTTGCTGAACAATTAGATAAATTAATTGATGTGGTTGAAGCTAAGGATATTACTGAGAAAAACATTGTTTGGAGAGAACTTGCTTTGATTAAAGTTTCTTCAAGTAAAGTAAACAGAAGTGAAATATTAGAATTAGCAAAAATTTTTAGGGTGAACATAATAGATATTGGAGTTTCAAGTCTCACCATGGAAATTACTGGAGGTAAAGAGAAAATTGATTCTTTAATTGAATTATTGCGTCAATTTGATATTAAAGAAGTTATAAGAACAGGCAGAGTTGCAACATTACGAGGGACTTTAATTGAAGGAAGATCAGATGGAGAATTTCAATCTAATCCAGAAGCTAAAATTCTGAATGATTCTGAAGAAAAATATGAGAGCGGAAGTGTATAAAATTTATATTTTAAATAATTATTAATATGTTTAGGAGAAGAAATTATGGCGATATTATATTATGACAAAGACATTGATAATTCTATTTTAATAGACAAAACTATAGCTGTCTTAGGATATGGTTCTCAAGGGCATGCTCATGCACAAAACCTAAAGGATAATGGATATAAAGTTGTTATAGGATTGTATGATGGTAGTAAAAGTAAAGCTAAAGCTGAAGAAGATGGTTTTGAAGTATTATCTAATTCAGATGCCACTAAAAAGGCTGACTTAATTTCTTTTTGTTTACCAGATACAGTTCAAGGTAAAGTATATAAAGAGGAAGTGTTACCTAACTTAAGGTCTGGCCAAACACTTTTATTTGCACATGGATTTACGATACTTTATGAACAAATAAGTCCTCCTAAAAATATTGATGTTGTAATGATAGCTCCTAAAGCTCCCGGGCATAGAGTAAGAGCTGTTTTTGAAAGAGGTTTGGGAGTTCCATGTCTAGTAGCAGTAGATAATGATTTTTCAGGAAATGCCAAAAATATTGCTTTAGCATATGGTAAAGGTGTAGGAGGTGGTCGTGCAGGAATTTTAGAGACAACATTTAAAGAAGAAACTGAGACAGATTTATTTGGAGAACAGGCGGTTTTATGTGGAGGGGTAACCGAATTAATTAAAGCAGGATTTGAAGTTTTAATTGAGGCTGGATACGAACCTGAATCTGCTTATTTTGAAGTTTTACATGAATTGAAACTTATTGTCGATTTGATATATCAAGGTGGTTTAGGATATATGAGATATTCTGTTAGTGAGACTGCTGAATATGGAGATTATACTAGAGGGCCTAAGATAATTGATGAAAATGTGAAAGATAATATGAGAGCTATTTTAAAACAAATTCAATCTGGAGAATTTGCAAGAGAATGGATCACAGAAAATGATGAAGGTTTACATAGATTTAATCATTTAAGAAAACAAAATGAACAGCATCCTGTAGAAAAAGTAGGTAAAGAACTTAGGGATATGATGCCGTGGTTGGAATCTACTACTTAGTGGGATATAAATTTTACTAAAAGAGTATTTATTAGAATATATGAATAAAGATAAAGTAATAATATTTGATACTACATTAAGAGATGGAGAACAGACTGCTGGTGCCGGTCTTACTGCTGACGAAAAAATGCGTATTGCTAAGCAGTTGGCAAAATTGAAAGTTGATGTAATTGAAGCTGGTTTTGCTGGTAGTTCTCCTGGTGATTTTGAAGCTGTAAAAAGAATAGCAAATGAAGTTACTGGCCCTATAATTACTAGCTTAGCTCGAGCGTAACCAGCAGATATTGATGCAGCAGGAAAAGCCTTAGAAGGTGTTCCTAATTCTAGAATACATACTTTTCTTTCTTCTTCTGACGTTCATCTTATGCATCAAATGAAAAAAGATCGTGAAGCTATTATGGTTATGGCTGTTGATGCGGTAAAAAGATCTAAAGATTATGTTGATGATGTAGAATTTTCTCCTATGGATGCTACAAGGACAGACCCTGAATATTTGTATGCGATTTTAGAAGAGGTTATTGAGGCAGGAGCAACAACAGTTAATATACCAGATACAGTAGGTTATTCTAATCCTAAGGAGTTTGGAGATTTAATTAGATCTATTAAAAAAAATGTCTCAAATATCGATAAAGCAATAATTTCTGTACATTGTCATAATGACTTAGGAATGGCTACGGCGAATTCATTATCAGCGGTTAGTGCTGGAGCACGACAGATAGAAGGATGTATAAATGGATTAGGTGAAAGAGCTGGGAACGCCGCTCTAGAAGAAGTGATTATGGCATTATCTACTAGACCTAGTTTTTATAATCTATTTACTGACGTTAATACTGAAGAAATAGGAACTTCTTCTAGATTAATTAGTTCTATTTTTGGATTTCCTATTCAATATAATAAAGCTATAGTTGGTCAAAATGCTTTTCGGCATTCATCAGGCATCCATCAGGATGCTTTCTTAAAAGAACGTACAACTTTTGAAATTATGGAACCGGAAAGAGTTGGTTGGCGAGGAGAGGCACTTGTTCTAGGCAAGCTCTCTGGTAGAGCTGGTCTCAGATCGCGATTGAATGATCTAGGATACAAGTTAGGTGATGAAGAATTAAATGAAATATTTAAGGCTTTTAAAGAATTAGCTGATAATAAGAGAGAATTAACTGATTTAGATTTAGAAGCATTAATGTCAGAACAACATAGAATTTCTGATACTCAGACAAAATTTGAAGTAAAGACAGTTAAGGTTATATGTGGGAATTCATCTGATCCGAATGCTGAAATTTTATTATTTTGTCCAGATGGACAGGAAATTAATGCCAATAGTGGTGGTACAGGACCAGTAGATGCTGTGTGTAAGGCAATTGATAAAATAACTAAAATAGATGTAGAACTTACTGAATTTTCAGTGAGTGCTGTAACAGAAGGTATAGATTCTATAGGTGAAGTTACCATCAGGATAGAAAAAGATGGTTCTATATATTCAGGTAGAGGTTCCGATACTGATATAGTAGTTGCATCTGCTAAAGCTTATGTGAACGCAATAAATAGATTTATTTCAATAATTGATCAATCTAAAAAAACTGTTATATAAACAACTTATTAGCCATTTTTTGGAGGAATTGTAATGGGATTAACTATGTTTGAGAAGATCTGGAGAGATCATTTAGTTTCAGAACCATTAGGTAAACCTGCTCTTATTTATATAGATTTACATCTTGTTCATGAAGTTACTTCCCCTCAAGCTTTTGAAGGGTTAAGATTACAAAATCGAAAGGTTAGACGTCCTGAATTAACTATATCCACAGTTGATCATAATATACCAACTGACGAGACTAGGAATGATGAAATTAAAGATGTTATTGCAAGACAGCAAGTAGAAACTCTTCGAAAGAATTGCAAGGATTTCGGTGTTACCTTATATGATATTGATAGTAATGCCCAAGGTATTGTACATGTAATAGGTCCTGAACAAGGTTATACACAACCAGGAATGACGATAGTTTGTGGAGATTCTCATACTTCTACACATGGAGCTTTTGGTTCTTTGGCATTTGGAATTGGGACTTCTGAAGTAGAACATGTTCTTGCAACACAAACATTAAGACAAAATAAACCTAAAACTATGCAAATAGACTTTCTAGGAGAATTGCCTTTTGGGGTTACAGCTAAAGATATGATTTTATCTACTATTGGTAAAATTGGCACTGCAGGGGGCACAGGTTATGTTATTGAATATACAGGTAATGCCATAAGATCATTAAATATGGAAGGCCGAATGACAATTTGTAATATGTCAATTGAAGCTGGGGCGAGGGCAGGAATGATTGCTCCTGATGATACTACTTTTGAATGGATGAAAGGAAGGAAATTTGTACCTTCTGGTGAAAGTTATGAAGATTCAATAAAAAAATGGAGAGAATATCAAAGTGATAAAGATGCAATTTTTGATACTAAAGTGGAGATAGATTGTTCTGAACTTGAACCATATGTTTCTTGGGGTACTAATCCAGGTCAAGTTTCAAAGATTACTGATTCGGTACCATATCCTGAAGCTTTTGAAGACCCAGTTGATCAAGAATCTGCAAATCGAGCTCTTGATTACATGGGATTGGTACCAGGAACTAATATTGAAGATATAAAAATTGACAGAGCTTTTATAGGTTCGTGTACTAATGCTCGACTTGAAGATTTACGTTCTGCTGCTGAAATTGTTAGAGGAAAGAAAGTTTCTTCAAAAGTTCGTGCGCAAGTAATGCCAGGCTCCACTTTGACTAAAATTCTTGCTGAAAAAGAAGGCTTAGACTCTATATTTATTGAAGCGGGTTTTGAGTGGAGAAATTCAGGATGTTCAATGTGCTTAGGTATGAATCCTGATATTTTAATTCCTGAAGAAAGATGTGCTTCAACCTCGAATAGGAATTTTGAAGGAAGACAAGGTAAAGGTGGGCGAACACATCTTGTTAGTCCTACAATGGCAGCAGCTGCAGCAATAGCTGGTAATTTTGTAGATGTTCGCAATTGGCAATAAACGATTATATTGAAAAGAAACTTTTTTAGAAAATTATCTGGTAGAGAAGAATTAGATCGTATTAAATCTGAGAGATATGATCCTTATTTTTATGAATCGAATAGTTTAAATATTATTTTATTAGCTATTTTTTTAGGATTATGGAGTTTAGTAAGTGTATCTATAGCTTTTCAAGATTACAATATCAGTTCTATGGTTACTAAATGGCAATCTAGTGGTATATCAAGCTTGCCCCCATCATCCTTTGATCCAGAATCCTTGATAGATTTTTCTGAAAGAGAAAATTTTGAATGTTTTGAAATTATAGATTTAATAAATGAGCGAAAGGAATGTCCAACGGTATTAAAATATTATGATGAATATTCTCAGTCTCAGAATATTTCATTTTTATTATTTCTAGTATTATTTGTAGATTTCATTATATGTATATTTATTTTTGGTTCTTTTATCCACAGATCTTCAAGAAATTTATTAGCACTCAAATGTTCTGAACAAAGATTTTCTCCAGAAATGTCAGTACTGTGGTTTTTTATTCCTGGGATGAATTTTTTTCGACCGTGGCAAATTTTGAAAGAATTGTTCAAAGGTAGTGATCCAAGTGTTGAAGATAATTGGAAATCTAATGGTAATGTTGACTTTGTTATACATATTTGGGCTGTTTTTTATTTAATTGCATTTCTTTTTAATCCAATAACTGTCCCTAGAATATGGTTTAGTAATAGGGAAAATATTGGAGATATCATCTCAACATATAAAATATTGATTATTTCCGATATAATTTTATTTTTGCTGGGTATATTAGCTATTATAGTGGTTTATAAACTTCATAAATTACAAGAAAGAAAAAGAAATATAGTGGGTTTAGTGACTGTATATCCTAAAAAACCTCTAGATCCTATAGAAGAATTATTAAATAATAATGATGATACAAAATAATATAAGATAACTACGGAGGTATAACAATTGGAAAAGTTTATTAAACATGAAGGGATAGTTGCTCCACTTGATAGAGCTAATGTTGATACAGATCAAATTATTCCGAAACAATTTTTAAAAAGAATTGAAAGAACTGGATTTGGAGAATTTGCATTTTTCGATTGGAGATATCTAGAAGATGGAATATTAAATCCAGATTTTATATTAAATGATAGTAAATATAAAAAAGCATCAATATTAGTTTCAGGAAGAAATTTTGGTTCTGGATCATCTCGAGAACATGCTCCATGGGCACTTTACGAAATGGGATTTAAGGTAATAATTGCTCCTAGTTTTGCAGATATTTTTAGAAATAACTGTATGCAAAATGGTTTGTTAACTATTGTATTAAATGGTGAAATTGTGGATATGATAATGGGAAAATCTACAAAATCTTCATATAAACTTACGGTTGATTTACAAAAACAAACTATTAAAGATACTGAAAAATTTTCTACTTCATTTGAAATAGACAGTTTTAGAAAAGAGTCCTTACTAGAAGGTCTAGATGATATAGATTTGTCATTTAGAATGGAAGAAGAAATAAATAAATTTGAATCACTTAGAGTACCTAGATGGTAAAAAATTATTGAATCTGTGAATTAAGTGATAAAATTTTAATATTAAGAAAATTATTACATTACATTATACTAGTGTTTTAGAGAGGGATAAATGGAAGCAAGAATAGCAATTTTAGGTGGTGATGGTATTGGTCCAGAAGTTACTGCAGAATCTATTAGGGTTTTAGATGCAGTGGCAGAAAGATTTGGACATGATTTTACATATGTTGCAGGTAGAGTTGGAGGTAATGCGATAGATGAATTTGGTACTGCGTTACCACAAGATTCGTTAAATTTAGTTTTAGGTGCTGATGCTGTTTTATTTGGGGCTGTTGGTGGACCTAAATGGGATAATCCAGAATTGCCCGTAAGACCTGAAGATGGTATTTTAAAATTAAGGAAAAACTTAGGACTTTTTGCGAATTTACGTCCTTGTAAGATATATCCTCAATTAATTGACTCTTCTCCTTTAAAGCCAGAACGGATTCAGGGTGTTGATTTTGTAATAGTAAGAGAATTAACTGGTGGTTTATATTTTGGAAAACCGAAAAGGAAATGGGAAAACAGTAGAGGTCGAAGAGCAGTTGATACTTTGGCTTATACCGAAAAGGAAATTGAACGCGTAGTTAGAGTTGCATTTGAATTAGCAAGAAGAAGAAGAAAAGTTTTACATTCTGTAGATAAAATGAATGTAATGGAAACTTCTCGCTTATGGAGAGAAGTTACTTCTGAATTATCTGTTGAATTTCATGATGTAGAATTGAACCATATGTTAGCAGATAATGCTGCCATTCAAATGGTAACTAACCCCTCTATTTTTGATGTTATAGTTACTGAAAATATGTTTGGAGATATTTTATCTGATGAATCAGCTGTAATTGGCGGTTCTATGGGGATGCTACCATCTGCTTCTCTTGCTTCTGCACCTCCAACGGATGGGAAAAAAAGAAGAAGAGGTGGTAAACCTGCTTTATATGAACCAATACATGGATCTGCACCAGATATTGCAGGCAGAGGTATTGCAAATCCGATGGCTTCTATATTAAGTGCGGCTATGATGCTAAGATGGTCTTTTGGATTACAGGATGAAGCTGATGCTATTGAATTAGCAATAGAAGGCGCTATTACTGATGGATATAGAACTGTGGATATTGCTGGGGATGGAGGTAATGTTATGGGAACATCTCAAATAGGTGATATGATTGCAGGTAGAGTAAGAATGAATAGGTAAAATTACTTAATTAAAGGTTTTACACCATTAATTATGAGCCACCATTCTATACTATCTGAAAGAGCTATCCATGATGCTTCAATAATATTTGAAGAAGCCCCTACTGTATTCCATACTTGTTTATCATCAGCTGATTCAATAATTACCCTTACAGTAGCACCAGTACCATAATCTTCATTGACTACTCTAACTTTATAATCTGTAAGTCTGATTTTTTCAATAGAGGGATAAAAATTCTTAAGACCTTTCCTAAGAGCTTTATCTAGAGCATCAATTGGACCATCACCTTCTGAAACAGTATGGCGTATTTCTTTATCTACTTGTATTTTTACTGTAGCTTCGGATAGCATTGGATGCTCATTACCATCATTTCTCCATCCAGATCCAAAGGAAGATCTTCTTTTATTTTCTACTAAAACCATAAAATCAATTAAAACAAAAGGAGCCTCATAATTTGGTGTGTGTTTAAACAGAATTAGGTCTAAAGAAGCCTCGCTACTTTCGTAAGTAAATCCACCAGACTCTTTATTTTTTACTATATCTACAATTTCTTTTGCATCGTTACTATCTATTATTGAATCTAGATCTAAATCTTTAACTCTTTTCATAACATTACTTTTGCCAGATAATTCAGATATTACTATTCCTGACATATTACCTACTGATTCAGGGTTTATATGTTGATAGGCATTTTGATTTTTTTGAGTCCCAGAGGCATGTAATCCCCCCTTGTGAGTAAATGCACTAGATCCTACAAAAGGTTGAAAAGGAAAAGGTCTTCGATTCACTATTTCTGCTACAAAATTAGAAACCTCAGTCAAGGAAGATATTTTATTTTTTGGGATTGTTTCGTATCCTAATTTAACTGATAAGTTCCCAATAATACTTACCATATTTGCATTTCCTGTTCGTTCACCATAACCATTAATACATGCTTGGACTTGAAGAACTCCTGATTTTACTGCTGATAAAGATGATGCAACTGCAGTATCAGTATCATTATGAGTATGAATACCAAATATAGCTGAATTGTTTTGAACTTTTGATTTTACTTCACTTACGATCTGTTCTATTTCTTCTGGTAAAGTACCTCCGTTAGTGTCACATAAAATTATTCTGTTAGCTCCAGAATTAATAGCAATATTTAAACTTTGTAGTGAATACTCTTTATTATCTTTATAGCCATCAAAAAAATGTTCTGCATCAAAAAAAACTTCTCTATTTTTAGATTTTAAATAACGAATTGAATCTTCAATCATCGCTAAATTTTCTTCTAAAGAAGTTTCTAGTATTTTCTCAACTTGAAATGCGGAAGATTTACCCACAATGGTTAAGATATTAGCTTTACTGTTTAACAGTGCAGATATTGATTGATCTTTAGAAACTTCAACTTCAGGTTTTCTGGTATTACCAAAGGCCGTAATTTTGGAATTTTTCAATTTTAAGGATGATACTCTCTTAAAATATTCGTCATCTTTGGG
This sequence comes from uncultured Dehalococcoidales bacterium, assembly GCA_964491775.1. Lineage (GTDB taxonomy): Bacteria > Chloroflexota > Dehalococcoidia > Lucifugimonadales > Lucifugimonadaceae. The sequence goes on from CAZBHC010000044.1 coordinate 9,723, forward strand.
ATTTGCTCCGGCATAGCCACCCTCAATGTAATCGATTCCTAATTCATCTAACTTTAAAGTAATTGCTATTTTATCTTCAACAGATAATGAAATACCTTCCTGTTGAGTACCATCTCTTAATGTAGTATCGTATAGTTCTATTTTCTTCATAATTTAATAATAATAAAATCTATAACATTTATTTATTTTTTATTTACCTTTTAGATAAGTTATGATTAAAAAAATACTTTTTTATTGAAATGAAATGAAATATTTTATTGGACTATGTGAATATATTAATGCAGATTCAATTGGGAGTCCTGGTAAGAGGACATTCAAAATTGTTGCAAGATCTAAAAGTAATAACCTTACTATTTGGATGGAAAAAGAGAGCTTATTCCAAATCGGAATTTCTCTAGCTCAATTTATTGCTACTAACTCTGAACCAAAGAATAAAGATAATGTTGATAGTAAAAGTTTAATAATTAATAATGATATAGAATTTCGTTCAGATGATATTTCTCTATCACATGATTCTGGATCAGATATATTTACTATTTTTTCTTCTGGATATATAGAAGAAGAATATGTGGATTCCTCTTTTTCTTTTTCTAGAAATCAAGCTGAGGAATTATCAAGGAAAATTTTAGAAGTTGTTTCTTCTGGTAGGAAACCATGTTTTTTATGCGATGTTCCTTTGGATCCAGATAATACCCATTTATGCAATAAATTGAATGGATATTCTGTCAAATCAGACTCAATAACTAAATAGGTTATAATTTCTTGGAAAATTATAATGATATTATCGATAAATTAAGTAATTGGAATTTCAAAAAGATAGTTCTTTTTCCTGAAGGATCCAATTATGTTTTTCTTGTAAAACTTCAATCAGATAAAAATCATATAGATGAAATATTTGCAATTTATAAGCCCGTATCTGGTGAAAGACCTCTTAGAGATTTCCCTGACAGATCTTTATATTTGAGAGAAAAGTTTGCTTGGATTATTTCTACTCAACTAGGATGGCCTAATCTTCCTCCTTTAGTTATAAGGGATGGACCTTATGGATTAGGGAGTCTGCAGTTTTATGTTAATTCTTTTACTACTAAAAACTATTTCACCGAACGTGATTCAAGATTGGAGGATTTTATTTATATCGCTGCTTTTGATGTTTTAGTAAATAATTCTGATAGAAAGGGTAGTTCATGTCTAATTGATAAGAATGACAAGAAAATATGGGCAATTGATCATGGACTCACTTTTAATTATTTTTCTAGAATTAGGACGGTGATGTTTGAATTTATTGGGAGAAAATATCCTTTAGAAATAATAGATAATATTAACAAGTTAGTATATTTGCTTGAAAATGACAAAAATTTTATTGGTGATACCAATAAATATATAAGTGATTTGGAATTAAAATCTTTGATAAATAGAGGAAAAAACATGGTAGAAACAGGTAGTTTTCCTAATTTGGATTCACAAACTAATATTCCTTGGCCTTTGTTATGAAATTAATTTTTGAAGATTAAAATATCCCTAGTTTCTTTTTCTTTTTAATATTTTTCGAAATAAAATTAACTATATTTGGATTACCGGCTAATATTAAACCTTTCCATCTACGTAAATTTTCAATACTTTTAGTTTTGTCATGAGATATATCCCAGCAGATAAATTTTTTAAAATTTTTTTCTTTATCTAAATAATATATTTCCCCTCCAGCTTCTTGAATAATTATTATTGAAGCTGCAAAATCCCACACATTTGCAAATCCACTAATTGCGAATTGCATAGAACCATATGCAACTAAAAATAGTTCATATGCTGTACTTCCTATTACTCGTTCTTCTCCTAAATTATTTCTTAATTTTTTATTTATAAAGTATGTTTCTGTTAATCTATTTGGAACTCCGGATAATTTTCCTCTAATAGGTTTATCATTATCTTGATTGATAATTATTTTTTGATTACCTATCCAACATCCATTATCTTTTGAAGAGTGGATTATTAGACCTGAATCAGAATTTGCCCATGGTACCCATACGACTCCAATTACTGGTATACCTCGATACAAAACACCCACTGAAATCGCATATTGCAGAGAATTATTAACAAAATTATTAGTCCCGTCTATAGGATCTACAGTCCAAATCCAATCTGTTGAAGCATTATGTATATTTTCATCTTCTTCTCCTAAAAAATAATGTTCTGGAAAATTTTTAGAAACAATTTTTTTTATAATTTCTTGACTTTTCTTATCTACATCTGAAACTAAATCTTGCCCTGGGGTTCCAGATTTTGATTTAATACTTAGATTTGTCCCAAATCTAGAAGTTACATATTCTGAAGCCATTTTGACACTTTCAATAGCGATTTTTTCTATTTGGCTAAAATTTGAATTTGTTGGAGTTTTACTCATATAATTTACGTATAAAATTTGTATTATAAAAAAATGTTACTATGGTTTATGAAAATTTAATAATTTTTTAGTAACCTTTATTTAAAAGAATTTAACATTTTGGAGAGAGTTATTTTGAACAACGGAATTAAATCTTTTAGAAGAGATCCAAAACTAGTAACAAGAATGTATTTTACAATGTTTATGTTAGGCATTCTTTATGCAGGATTTTCATTTTTTTTAATGAGTTTAGGCATTCCAATAAGATTTGTGATTATTCTAGTTGGAATTATGGCTATTTTTCAATATTATTTTTCTCATAAAATGGTGCTTAGATCAACTGGAGCTAAAGAAGTTTCTAAATCTGATGAACCTGAACTTTATGAAATTGTAAGCTTTCTAGCTAACAGATACGAAATGCCAATGCCTAAATTGGCCGTTATTGATTCAGAAGTTCCTAATGCTTTTGCGACTGGACGTAATCCTGAGAAATCTCTTGTTGCTGTTACCACTGGGATTCAAAAAAGGTTGAATAAAAAAGAGTTGACAGCTGTAATTGGACACGAACTTGCGCATATAGTTAATGGTGATATTAAAGTTTTGGCCATGGGAAACTTTTTTGTCATGTTGACAAGCTTTTTAATGCAGATGTTTTTTTGGAATATGTTATTTGGTGGAATGGGAAGACGAAGAGAGGGTGGAGGAGGTGCTATGATGATAGCATATTTGGCTACCATTGTTGTTTATTTTATAGGTCAACTTTTAGTATTAGCCTTAACGCGATACAGAGAATATGGTGCAGATCATACAGGCGCTGAAATATGTGGAGATCCTGGGGCGTTAGCTGATGCTCTTGCTAAAATAAGTGGTACTGTTTCAAAAATACCTGACCAAGATTTAAGAAAATTACAAACTGCAAATGCTTTTCTAATCATTTCTGCATCTCTCAAGGGTTCTGGTGGAATGCATTTATGGTCTTCTCACCCACCTGTTGAAGAACGAATTAAACGTTTGAGAGAACTTCAATCTAGAATGTAATTTCACAAATTTTAGCTATGAGATTTTTCAATTCTAAAAAAACTCCTATAGATGATTGGAGTGCATTATCAACTTTTTTGACATCTGAGAAACTATTGCAATCCAAGGGAGAAGTTTCACCTGCCAGGAGAGCAGGAGTTTTATTTTCAGAGGATAAAACTAATGATTTTTTATTAAACCTTTCGAATGAAATCGATAGTATTTTGTATGATGGTGAAGGAGCGACAAGAACATTGTACGAAATACAAAAAGAAGATAATGGTTTGGTATGGATAATTCTTGAAGATGGTAATTTCAATGATTTAGTTTCGAGTATTTATACTATTGGCAATGCCATTTCTTCTAATGGAGGTTCTGAAAATTTAATAGCTGCAATTTTTGAAATATACTTGTCCGTAGATATAGATGATAATTCTACTAGGAGAGGAGTGAGAAGTTATTGTATATACAGATATGATAGAAAATCTTTCTATCCATTTATTCCTACTGGAGAAAACGAAGGAGAAAGAGATAAAACTGCCGAGAGTGTACTAGGTAGAGATTTATCTAATTCTGGCCTGATAATAGAGAAGGATTTTTCTCAGTGGATGGGATTATGGGGTATACCATTTTAGAATTTTATGGCAAAAAACATTATAGGAATAATTAACCCAAAAGATGAAATTCCAAAAGAATATATTAAACTATTATTAAAAAATAAAATCCAGTATGAAATTTTTAGAGATGGTAAAAATTTTTCTAAATATTCAGGATTTTTAGTTGTTGGGAATAAAAATTTCAATGAAAATGAAATTAATTTAGATATATTTTCTTATGCTGAAAAGATAAATATTCCAGTTCTATGTATAGGTTGGGGCATGCAGGTTCTTAATTATTATTATGGTGGAAAAATTGAATCTAAACCAAAATTAGAAAATAAATCTAATAATATAAAACATAGAATTTTTTTAGTTCCTGGTTCCAAAACTTCTTTCACTATAGGAGGATCAGGATGGGTCAGTATTTTAGAATCAAAATCTAGATCAATTACGAATAAATCTATATCGTCTGATTTATTCGTTTCTGCTTATAACAGGGAGTTGAAGATTGAAGGTTTAGAAAGACCTGGTCATTTGTGGATTTTGGGAGTTCAGTGGCATCTTTATGATAAAAACGTAATGCCATCCGGCTTTGAAAATATATTTTTATCTTTCCTAGATCGCTCGACAGAGTAATTTTTATTAATAAAAAAATTTATATATATATAGTAGATATGTATATAACAATATTAATTTCCTCGCGCGCCCGCGCTTGCGCGCCCGCGAGGGAAATGTTATAAATTTATAATATCTAGTTGTTCTAATTTTAAGGAGTAATTCATTCATGGTAAATGATGAAGTAGTAAATGATGATAAGTTAGTACCTTCTAGTGATTTAGGTACAACTACGCCTATCGGAATTGAGCAAGAAATGCGAAGCTCATATCTCGATTATGCTATGAGTGTCATTATATCTAGAGCATTACCAGATATACGTGATGGATTAAAGCCTGTTCAAAGAAGAATTTTATATGCGATGCATGATCAAGGAATGCGACCGAATTCTTCTTATAAAAAAAGTGCTAGATTAGTTGGAGAGGTGTTAGGTAAATATCATCCTCATGGTGACAGTTCTGTTTACGAAGCTCAAGTAAGAATGGCCCAACCGTTCTCGTTGCGTTATCCTTTGGTAGACGGACAAGGTAATTATGGTTCTGTGGATGGAGATGCTGCGGCTGCAATGAGATATACGGAATGTAAATTATCTCCAATAACAGAGATGGTTCTTAGTGATATTGATAAAGATACTGTAGATTGGATGGAAAATTTTGATCAATCTCTGAGAGAACCATCTGTTCTTCCGGCCAAGCTTCCTACTTTATTAGTCAATGGAGCATCAGGAATCGCTGTTGGTATGGCTACTAATATCCCACCTCATAATTTAACTGAAATTTGTAATGCAATAAACCACCTCATAAAAAATCCTGAAGCTACTATTGAATCTTTGATGAAACATGTTACAGGTCCTGATTTTCCCACTGGAGCTCATATTTGGGGTCAACAAGGGATCAGAGATGCTTATACTACTGGAAGAGGTAGAATTATAGTACAGTCGGAACATCAAATAGAAGAGGTTAAAAGACAAGATCGCAAAAGGTTAGTTTTTACTGAAATACCTTTTCAAGTTAATAAAGCTAATTTAATATCTCGTATAGCAGATTTAATTAAATCAAAAAAAATTGATGGAATTTCGGAAATTCGAGATGAATCAGACAGAAAAGGTATGAGAATAGTACTTGAAATGAAAAGAGGATCTCATATACCTGTTGTATTAAACAATTTATATAAACAGACTCCATTAAGATCTTCATTCTCAGTCAATATGATAGCTTTAGTAAATGGTACTCCAAGAGTCTTAAATCTTAAACAATCCCTAATTCACTACATTGAATTCCGGGAAGAAGTAGTGAGAAGAAGAGCTGAATTTGAACTTAAAAAAGCTCGGGCAAGGTTACATGTTTTAGAGGGCTTGAGAATAGCTATAGATAATCTTGATAAAGTTATTGAATTAATTAGGTCTTCAGCAGACGTAGAAGAAGCACGAAATAATTTAGTTAATGAGTTTTCTTTATCTGATATTCAGGCACAAGCTATTTTAGATATGCAGCTTAGGCGTTTGGCTGCCTTAGAAAGACAAAAAATTGAACAGGAGTATAAAGAATTATTAGATTTTATTTCAGAATTAGAGTCATTGTTAAATGACCCTGAAAAAGTTCTTGAAGTGATTCGTAAGGAAACAAATGAACTAAAGAAGAAATATGGAGATGAACGTAGAACTATAGTACATCCTGAAGAACTGGGTGAGTGGAAGAGGGAAGATACTGAACCTAAGGAAGAAGTTGTAATTACTTTAACTCGAAATGGATATGCAAAAAGAGTAAAGACTGATACTTATAGGAGACAACATCGTGGAGGTGTAGGTAAAAGAGGACAAAGAATGACTAAAGAGGATGATATTACTCCTTTTTTACAACTTGCAAATACACATGATTATTTACTATTTTTTACAGATAGAGGGCGTGTTTTTAGGTGTCGAGTATTTGATTTGCCACCTGACCAATCTAGAAATTCTAGAGGGACACCTGTAAATAATTTAGGTTTTAATATTGAACAAAGAGAACAAATTCATGAAATGATTTCAGTATCAAGTTTAATAGAGGATACTTATTTGGTTATAGTAACCAAAAAAGGACAAGTAAAAAGAATGCATCTTCCTTTGTTGAAAAATATGAATAGATCAGGTCTAAGGGCTTTTAATCTTAAAAATGATGATGAATTAGTTGGAGCTAGCCTTGTAAATGAACATCAAGATATAGTTATAGTTACTGCAGCAGGTTTATCTATTAGAGTTGCTTCTAATAATATTCGTTCAACACAAAGAAATGCAGGGGGGGTAAGAGGTATAAATCTTAATCAAAGAGACGAAGTAGTAGCTATGGATGTCGTAGATGAAGATGGTTACTTATTAATTGTAGGTAAAAAAGGTAGAGGTAAACTTACAGCGATGCGACATTATAAAACTCAACGAAGAGGTGGGAAAGGTTTGATCACATTGAAAGTAACAACAGGTAGAACTGGTACAGGCAAGGTTGCAGATGCTGTTGTAGTAAGTTCTGAAATTACGGATGATGATCAAGGAAATATAATGCTTGTTACTGAAAAAGCACAGATTTTAAGAACAAATTTAAAAGAGATAAGAAGGACTGGTAGGAACGCCCAAGGAGTTAGAATTCATGATGTTTCATCTGGAGATAATGTTAGTAAAATAAGAGTCATTGATCCGGCAAAACAGAAAAATGAAAACGAAGATGAAAAAAATATTAATGATTCAACAAGTGACTCCGATAATGTTGAGTAGATTACAATTTTTTTCTAAATTATGATTGAAAAAAAACTTAAAGATGCATGGGCAATGTTCCCAACAGGTGTTTCTATAATTACTTCTACTGATAATGAAGGTAATTGTCACGGAATGACAGCAAATGGAATTATGTCTCTATCTATTTCTCCTCCTTTGGTATTGATTTCTGTGGATATTTCTCGTGATACTCATTCTTTTATAGTGAACAAAAAAAGATTTGGTATTAATATACTAAGTAATGATCAAAAAGAAATAGCTGATTATTATGCAGCTCCATCCAAATCAAAAAATATTTCAAATATTAATTGGTCTATTAATTCAAATTCTGACATCTATTTTATTTCTAATTCATTAGTTAAGATGGGATGTAAAGTAGTAAATTCATTTGAAGAAGCGGGACATACTTTATTTGTAGGTTTAGTTTTAAATGTCGAAATTAAAAATAAAAAGCCTTTAGTTTGGTTTAATAGATTTTATTCAGATTTAGTTTAGTCAAAATTGAAAATCACCGGAATTTCTATAGCTCCAATTTATCCTAATAAAATTATTGGTGGGTCTCAAAAAGTTTTAATGGATCTTTTTTCAGGATTAGGGGAAAAGGGGCATGAATTAAATATTTTATCTACTAAAACAAATGAGATTAATAGTAAATTTTATTTTAATAAAGTTTTAGTAGACCCTGTCTTAAATTTTAGAGGAATGTTTCCTTCTACTCATCACTTTCCCCCATATAAATTGTTATCTAATTTAAAGGAAATTGAAAATCAAACAGTACAAAGCGATGTAGTATACTTACATGCCGATGCTTTGTATTTAAGACCTAATCTAAATACCTCTAAAGTTATTAGATCTTTTCATGATTATTTTTATGAAGAATCTATTTTGTCTTCTCTATTATTATCTTCGAATAAAACTGTAGTGCCTTCTAATTATTTAAAAAATTGCATAGAAACAATTGTCTTAATGTCAGGTTTAAGAAATTTAGAGCAGGTTAATTGTATTCCAAATGGAGTTTTTAATAATAAATCAATAAAAGATTCGAAATTTCTTACAAATCTAAAAAATAAGTCCAAGGAAGATTTATTTGTTTTGTTCCCACATAGACCTACTCCTGAAAAAGGTTTAATAAATGCTATTGAAATTACAAAGAAGCTTCAAAAAAAATTATTAAATCGGCGAGTAAAACTATTAGTTCCATTTTATTCAAATGAATCAGTATTTGATGAGTCAAATTTTGAGATCAATTCTATAAAAAAAATAATTAAAGAATATGATGCACAAGATATTATTTTATTACATGATTGGCTCAATATCGATCAAATGTCATCATATTTATCTATTGGCGATGTAGTAATTAGTCCTGGTAAATTTATAGAATCTTTTGGGTTGATTCCATTAGAAGCAATTTCTAATCTGACTCCTGTAGTATGCTACAAAGTCGGAGCATTAAGGGATTTATCTGAAATCCCGGGAATTTTCCAGGTTAAGTTCAATGAAATAGATACATTTGTAGATTCTATTTTAGATGCTATTAATATTGACAAGTCTATTTTAATTCAAGGTAAAAAATATATAGAATCTAATTATTCAACTAGTAGTATGGTTAATAAGTATGAAGAATTATTTTTGAGTATAAATTACAAAAAAAATAACAAATTTATTTTTCAAAACAAACTTACCTTATCGCCATGGTCTTATATTGAAAATGGTTCAATATTTAATGACTATACTTCAAAATTTTATAAATATCCTAAATTGTTTAAATATTTTTTTTCAATTGGTAAATCTATTATTAATACAGATGAAATCTATTCTGAAGATTTATTACATGAGATAGATCTAGCTAAAAGGGATGGCTGTATTACCAATTTAATTGGTAGTTATTGACATATTATTACCTCTAAATTGTTGATTTGAGACTATGAAAATTCGTAAAATTAAATGTCTAATTTTTAATTTACGAATAACTTGACTACTAAACATGACTATTAATTATGCAATAATTTCTACAGGCGGACACCAGCACCGGGTGCGTGAAGGTGACACTATATCTATACAAGGACAACAAGGTAATATAGGTGATTCTATATCCTTCGATAATGTAGTATTATCTTATATTGAAGGTGAATTGGTTGTTGGTTCTCCAGTAATTTCAGACACCTTGGTAAAAGGGAAAATTTTATCTCATAATAAATTAAAAAAAGTTACTTCACTTCGTTATAAAAATAAGACTAGACATAGAGTTAAGACTGGGCATAGGCAACCAGTTACTAGTGTGACAATAACTGACATAAATAAAGCTAGTTCTAAGAAATCAGGTAAATAAAATGAGGTTTAATTATGGCTCATAAAAAAGGTGGAGGAACTTCTCGGAATGGAAGAGATAGTGCAGGTAAACGATTAGGTGTAAAAGCCTTTGCAGGTGAAATTGTTAACGCAGGGTCTATTATTGTTAGACAAAGGGGGACTAGGTTAAATCCTGGATTGAATGTAGGAATGGGTAGAGATCATACACTTTATTCATTAATAGAAGGTAATGTCAGATTTGATTATAAATCTAAAGGCAAAAAAAGAGTTAACGTGGATCCTAAAAGTATTTAATTTATGAAATCTGAAATTCATCCTGAATATAATAAAAATGTTACTGTGAAATGTGGTTGTGGTGCTACTTGGATCACTTCGTCAACAAAATCTGAAATCAGTACAGAGATTTGTAGTAACTGTCACCCTTTTTGGACGGGAGAGCAGAGAATTGTTGATACTGAAGGTCGTGTGGAAAGAATGAAGAGGCGATATAATTTATCTGAATCTGAAGACAAAAAATCGTAAGTGACTCTTAAAAAATCAACCAACACTCCAGCTCCAATGTATGGAGGTCAAGCGGTAATTGAGGGTGTAATGATACGGGCTAAGACTTGTTGTACTGTTGCTGTTAGAAGACCTAATGGAAAAATAGTTAGACATGTTTTACCTCTACATTCTTGGGCAAATGGTAAATTACGTTTAATTCCATTAATAAGAGGTATTGTTGTATTACTGGAGACGATGATAATAGGTATGAAAGCGTTAGCTATTTCTTCAAGTGAATCTTCCGGTGAAGAGTTAATTGATAAGCCTGGTAAATTATCTATGGCAGTAACCTTGTTTATTGCTTTTATATTTTCTATAGGAATTTTCTTTTTATTACCACTTTATTTATCTGAAATTTTTGATAATAGTTTTGAGAATGAATTAATGTCGAATATTGTCGAAGGTATATTAAGATTGATATTATTTGTTGGTTACATTTGGCTTATAGGTCAATTCAAAGATATAAAAAGAGTTTTTGGATACCATGGAGCTGAGCATATGACGGTACATTTAGTGGAAAAAAAAGACACTTTATCTGTAAGTAATGTAAAAAAATATCCTCCAGAACATGCTAGGTGTGGGACTTCTTTTTTATTGACAGTAGTTTTTATTTCTATTTTATTTTTTATTATTGTGCCTAGAGAACCTTTTTGGTTTCTTATTGTTTCTAGGATAATTTTTGTTCCTTTAATTGCTGGAATAAGTTATGAATTAATTCGCTTTAGTGGTCGTCATTCTACAAATTTTCTAGTTAATTTGATTGGTTACCCAAATCTTCTATTACAAAAACTTACTACAAGAAATCCTGATGATTCGATGATAGAAGTAGCGATTAATGCTATGGAATATGCTATTGAGGTAGATAATAATTCAGATATATAAACTTATTTATTTCTATTTCTAAGAATTTTATATATATCTTTTGGCTCTAAATCTGATATATGCATGCCTACTAATAAGTGATAAATCAGATCAGACATTTCTTCAGATATATCTTTTTTTGTTTGAGACATTATTGCTACTGCAACTTCGCCAGATTCCTCTACAATTTTCTGAGATATTCTTCCTTTTCCAGATTTAACTAATTTTGTAGTGTACGAATTATCCGGTAATTTTTTTGCACGATCTTTTATAATCGAGAATATTAGATCTATTATTTCTGAATTAATTTCGGATGAGTTTTCTTCCTTATCAAAACATGATTCAGTATTATTATGACATGTTGGACCTATTGGATTTACGCTAATAAGTAATGCATCCTCATCACAATCAATAGAAATATCTACAACTTTAAGATAATTTCCTGAGGTTTCTCCTTTTTTCCAAAGTTCTTTCCTACTTCTACTGTAAAACCAAACATCTGGACCTTCTAGGGTAAGTTTGAATGCTTCAGAATTCATGAACCCAACCATTAAAACTTTTTTTGTTACGGAGTTTTGTATTACTGTAGTAATTAATCCATCTGAGTTATATTTTGGAGTTATTTTTTTATCTGATCTAAAATTTTGCATAGTTCATTAAGTTCACTAATAATTATATCTGGTTTTTCCTCATTTTTTTTAATTTTAGAATTGTTTCTATTAATCCATATGGCTGTAGAACCTACTGAATGAGCTCCTAAAATATCATCAAATAGATGATCTCCTACATACCATGCATTTTTGGGTTCCACTTCTAGGGAGTTGTAAATTTTTAAAAATGCTGAAGGTGAAGGTTTATATACTTGAGCTTTTTCTGAAGAAAGAATTTCATCAAATTTCAATCCTGAATTTTTTATTAGTGGTTGTAATCCTTCTTCATCAGCATTTGAAAAAATCCCTAATTTTACTTTGTTTGATAATTCATTTATAGTGAATTTTGTTTCTGGAAAAATTGGTCTATTTGACATATGTTGAGCTGCAATTTCTCCTGCGTGTTTGTAATTGGATTTTATATGTAATTCATCAAAAGTTATTCGGAAACAATCTGTCCATGCTGTGCGATAGCTAATAAATTTTGGACTTTTTACTGGATCTTCTAAGTTAGTTCTACTTTTTCTAAAATTAACTTCATGAAATTTCCACTTTTCCCATAATTTTTCTTTTGAAATGTTTAAATTTAAATCATTTATTATTTTATTAAATGTAGTAATCCAATCAGATGTTGAATTTTCAAACAAAGTTTTATAACAGTCAAAAACTATTGCTTCAGGATAACTTAAATCTTTATTTCTACTCATAATTATATTTATTTTCTAATAATGAAACCATTATTACTTAAGTATTCTTTGAGTTCAAAAATCCTTAATTTTCTAAAGTGGAAAAGTGAAGCCGCTAGAACTGCATCTGCTTTACCATATTTGAATGCATCATTAAAATGTTCTAATTTTCCTGCTCCTCCACTTGCTATTACAGGTATTTCCACATTATCAGAAATATTTTTCAATAGTTCGTTATCATATCCGGATTGCTGTCCATCTTGATCTATACTTGTAACTAATAATTCTCCAGCTCCAAGATTATATGCTTCTTTTGCCCAATTTAAAGCATCCTTATTAGTTTCTATTTTTCCTCCATGACTATAAACTTTCCAACCTGAATTTGTTTTTTTTGCATCTATAGCTACCACAACACACTGCGAACCGAAATATTTACTACAATTTTGAATTAATTTAGGGTTGGTAATCGCTGCTGAATTAATAGCTACTTTATCTGCTCCAGCATTTAACATATTTCCCATGTCTTTTGTAGAACTAACTCCACCACCTACAGTCAAAGGTATAAAAACTTCTGAAGAAACTTTTTCCACTACTTCTATCATAGTTTTTCTTTTTTCTGACGAAGCTGTAATATCTAAAAAGACTAATTCATCTGCACCTTCAGAGTTATAATAGTTTGCTAATTCAGCTGGATCACCTGCATCTTGTATATCGATAAAACTAACACCTTTTACTACTCTTCCACGGTCTACATCTAGACACGGTATAATTCTTTTTGAAAGCATATTCTAAGTTTTTTTAAATATTACAATGTAGTGATTTTCAGAAATATTTCTACGTGTAATAATTTTCAACCCAACACTTTCTCCTAGGGAGATTATTTTTTCTTGACTAATTCTTCTAGATTTTGGAGGTCCAAAATTTATTTTACCTTCCACAGGTATCCATTCAATTACAGATATCCAACCAGTTTTCTTGGTAATTCGAGAAAATTCTTTAAATAAATTTTTTATTCCTGTAATTTTGTTTAGGTAGCCAGAAATAATTAGGCCATCTAAATAATTTTCATTAATAGCAATATTGTTACCATCTGAAATGATAGATTTAATATTACTTAAATTAAATTTTTTCCCTGCCTTAATAAGATTATTATTGAATTCTTTGTTTATATCTATAGCATAAACTTTTCCTCTATATAGATATTTTGCCAATGTTATAGGTAAGTCAATGCTTCTAGAACACATATCTCCAACAATTTGATCAGTATTTATAGGAGCAAGAGTAATTAATGATTGAGGGTCAAATTTTGCTTCAATTTGATTATTTTTTTTAATGTTATTTTTTACATTTGTCATTTGTTTTGTTCTAACGTTTTTATTGATGTTTTTAAATCGATTGCACCTGTGTATATAGCCATACCTACAACAACTTCTTGTATGCCTAAATTTGATAACTTTATAATGTCATTAATATCTGCGATCCCTCCAGCAACAATGATATGAGATTTAGTTAAATTTCTTATTTTTTTAATTGACTCAAAATTAGGATGATCTAGTGTTCCATCTTTTAAGGTGTCGGTAAACATAAACTTTTTTACACCTATGTTTTCCATTTTGTTAACAATTTCTTGTATTTTTATGCCAGTATTATTTATCCATCCTCTAGTTTTGATCAAGCCATTTTGACTATCGATACCTACTATAACTTTTTCATCTCCAAATTCTTCTAATGTGAGATGTATTTCTTCTGGATTCTCTATAGCGGCTGTTCCAAAAATTATTTGTTCTACACCAATATTAATCATTTCTTTTGCTATAGCAATATTTCTTATGCCACCACCTACTTGAATAGGAATTTTTACAGATTTTAATATTTTTTTTATAATACCGTAATTATTGGTATTCTGTTTTGCTGCATCTAAATCTACAATATGTATTTTTTTAGCTCCGTAGCTTTGCCATCTTTGTGCGATTTTAATAGGATCTTCATCAAAAATAGTTTCTTTATTATAGTTTCCTTGGGTAAGTCGTACACATTTGCCATTTCTAATATCTATAGCTGGAATTATCATTTCATCCTGAAACCTTTTTAGTAAAATTATCATATATTTCCAAACCTAAATCACCACTTTTTTCTGGATGAAATTGTGTTGCAACAACATTTTTTTTTACTGATACTGAACAAAATGAAATTCCATAGTTTGTTTCTCCTAAAAAATATTTATTTTCTTTAGGTTTACAGTAGTAAGAATGTACAAAATAAAAGTTTGATTTATTAGGTACCCCATTGAAAATAGTATGAGTAGATTTTAAGTTAACAGTATTCCATCCCATATGTGGGATTTTTAAGTTTTTATTGTTATCATCTCTTCGAAATTTTTTGACTTCACCATCTATAAATCCTAAACCATTTTTATTTCCCTCTTCTGAAGAGTTGAATAATACTTGCATACCTAAACAAATATTAAGGAAAGCATGACCTTTTTCCATTAGGTTTGTAATAGTATCAATTAGATTATTCTTTTCAACATAATTCATTACTGCATCACTACTTCCAACACCTGGAAATATAATTCCATCAGACTTATATAAATCCTTTTTATTTGATGTTATTGATACGTTAGTACCAACTTTTTTACATGCTTTTAATACGCTATGTAAATTAGCTGAACCCGTATCGATTATAGCTATCTTTGATTTTTTCATATGAGTTCTTTTTAATTATTTCATTTGTTACTATAAAAAAGTATGATCAAAATATGTAAAATTAGATACTATTAAGAAGTATATGTTGAAAAAAATATTTTATAAAGAAAATAGGTATGACTAATTTAGATCAACAAAGTGTTCCTATAAATACTATACGTATTACTGAAAGTGCAGCCAAAAAAGTTAATGAATTTGCTAAACGTGATGGCAAACAAAAATTTGGTTTGAGAGTAGCAGTTAAGGGTGGTGGTTGTTCTGGATTACAATACGTTTTGGAAATTGTAGATTCTGCTGATGAATCAGATAAAATTATAGATCAAAATGGGATACAAGTTTTTATTCCAAAGAAGGCATTTGTTTTTTTAGCAGGCACTGTTTTGGATTATTCAGATGGTCTTAACGGAAAAGGGTTCGAATTTCAGAATCCCAATGCTAAAAGTACCTGCGGATGTGGAACGTCTTTCGCTGCGTAAAATTTTAAATGAAAAAAAATGCTTACTATTATTTAAGATCGAATTCTTCAGTAATTAAACATTCTGGTTCAGACTCTTTAGATTTATTAAATAGATTAACAACAAATGATTTATCAAATCTAAATAAACTTAATCCTATTCGAACACTTCTTACAAATAATAAAGGAAGGATAGTTGATTCTCTTTTAATATTAATGAGAAATGATAATGATTTGTATTTGTTATCCGATTCTAATGATCAATCTAAAATTATTAATGAAATAGAAAAATATACAATAATTGAAGATTCTATATTGTCCGATATTAGTAAAAATATTTCTAGATTAATCCTGTATGGTAAAGATATAAAATTATTTTTACAAAAAAAATTAAATTTAATAAATGATAATTACAATATATGCGATATTAATGGTTATCAAATTACCATAATAAAAGATATTTCTAAAAAAGTTCATTGGTATGAAATAATTCTGGACAAAAAAAATATTTCTGATTTTGTTGAAACTTTAACCTCTTTTGATTTTATAATGGCTACTGATAAAAATTTCAATTCATATTGTGTACAAAATATGATTCCTACTTACCATAGAGAATTTGGTCTCCATACCAATCCTATCGAATCAGGATTGGTAAATTTGGTTAACTTTGAAAAAGGGTGTTATGTTGGACAAGAAGTAATAGCTAGATTATTTAATTATAAAAAAACAAAAAGATCGTTAGTTTTATTGAAATCAAATAATCCTGTTAGCATTGGAGATAAAATAAATCATAATTCCGTAATGGTTGGAGAAATAACTTCAGTAGATAAAGATGATAATAATGCTCTAGCTTTGGTGAAAATTTTATATTCTAAAAAAGGTACTAAATTAAAAATTAATGATTTAGATGTTATAGTTACAAAATCATCTGAATAATATTGTTTCACCACCATCTAATATTATTGTTTGCCCTCTAATCATTTCTGCATCTTCTCCACAAAGCATAGCGACAACATTTCCTACATCTTTACTAGATACTGGTCTTCCTGCAGGCGTATTTCTTTTAGCTAAATCTTTTATAGATAAATTTTCAGGAAAAGCGTCTAAAGCTTTAGTTTGTATAAATCCTGGTGATATAGCATTTACAGATATGGATTTTTCAGACAACTCAATAGCCATATATTTAGTTATTGTTTCAAGGGCGGATTTTGATACTCCAACTGCAAAATAAGAAGGAAGAACTGTTTTTGAACCAGGACTAGAGATATTAATTACCCTGCTGCCTTTCGGCATGATTTTAGAAATCTCTTTAGTCATAATCCAAGGACCTTTTGCATTAATATTCATTGTCCAATCCCATTGATGTGAATTTAACTCAGAAGATGTTTTCATTACACCTGATGCCGCATTATTAATTAAGAAATTTATTTCACCAAATTCTTTTTTGATTGCTTCTACCACCCCACTTATAGATTCTGAATCACCAATATGATTCCGGATTTTTAGTACCTTTATATCCTTAGATTTAAGAATTTTTTCTGCTTTTTTGGCTGAAGAATGGTCTTTGAGATATGTGAAACAAATGTTACAACCTCTATTTGCCAATTCTAATGCTATAGATAATCCTATCCCCCTAGAACCACCAGTAATTAATGCTACCTTTCCTTCAAAAATTTTATATTTTTCCTCATTATCCATAACTATTTATATTGCCATACCTCCATCAACTCTTATAATTTCTCCGGTGATATATTTTGCCTCATCTGTAGTTAAAAAAACTATAATAGGTACTATTTCTTCTATTTCACCAAATCTACCCATAGGAATCCAACTCTTAACATTTTCCTTCATTTTTTCAGAAAGAACGTCAGAAGTAGCTGTTTTTACATATCCAGGAGCTACTACATTTACTGTGATTCCTCTTGTTGCCACTTCCTTAGCAATAGATTTACTAAATCCATGTATAGCTGATTTAGAAGCAGCATAATTTGATTGACCTATATTTCCTCTTATTCCCACTACTGAAGAAATGTTTATAATTCTACCCCAACGATTTTTAACCATTGATTGAATGACTCTATGAGTGCAATAAAAAGTACCATACATATTTGTTTGCATCGTATGTTCAAAATCTTCATCTTTCATCCTTAGAAGTAACGAGTCACTTATTACTCCAGCATTATTTATGAGAATTTCAACGGCTCCAAATTTATCTTCTGTACTCTTTATTATGTTTTCACAGTCAGATTTATCTTTTACATTACCTTGTATTGAAAATGCATTACCACCAAATTTTTTAATTTCTGACACTACTTCATCAGCTTCATCTTTATGATTATTATAATTTATAGCTAAATTATGATTCATTGAAGCAAGTTTTATAGCAGTAGCTTTTCCAATACCTCTGGATGCTCCTGTAATAAGTACTGTACGAGATTTATTTTCCAATTAATTTTTCCTTTCAATGTAAAATGTTATGATTATTTTACCGTTTGCCTTACTCTTTCGAGTTCTTTTAATTGTGCATTAACTAGATCTGAATCTATTACATATTGTGCAGTAGTAATTGCGTTAGAAATTGCATTAATTCCAGATCCTCCATGTCCAACAATTGACACTCCTTTTACTCCTAGTAAAGGTCCACCACCAAAAGATTCTAAAGTATTTGTTTTCTCAAATATAGATTTAGTAATCTTTTGTGAAACTTCTGTATCACCTAATTCTGAAATAATTTCATCACAAATTCTTTTACCTAATGACTCTGTTAATTTCAAGACAATATTACCTACGAATCCATCACAAAGTACTACCTCTACTTGATTATTTAATAATTCGTCTGGTTCTATATTACCAACGAAATTCAAGTCACTGTTTGAGAGTAAATTTGTAGTATTTTTGACTAAAGAGTTTCCTTTACCTTTTTCTTTACCAACACTCAATAATGCAATTTTAGGATTTTCATTTTTATAAATTAATTTTGACATGATACTACCCAAGGCGCCGAAATCTAATAGTTGTTCAGGTTTAGTATCTACATTAGTACCTAGATCAATAATTATAGAATTAGGAGAATAACCTATTATTGGCCCTCCTAGAGCTCCTCTTTCAATTCCACTCATGGTTCCATAAATTACTGTAGAAGCTGCTATGGAAGCTCCTGTAGAACCCATACTAACAAAACCTGATGCTTTTCCAGATTTGACAAGATATGCTGCTACAAAAATAGAGGCTTTAGGTTTTGATTTATAAGCAAGTACAGGGCTTTCACCTTCGTTTACTACTCCTGTTGAAGGAATAATTGAAATCAGAGCTGTATCTTTAGGGTTATATTTTTCTAATTCATAGTTGAGTTCGGTTTTATCTCCTACTAATAATATTGGTATTTTCTTTTCTTTTATAGACTTAATAGCAGCTGGAATTGTTACTGAAGGACCATGATCTCCACCCATAGCATCTAAAGCTATAATTGTATTTTTTTTATAAATTTGTTCTGTCATGTTTTTTCCTAGTTATTATATTGTTACAGTGATTTTTCCTTCTATAACAGTTTCACCATTGTCTTTTTTACATCCTATTTTACAAATAATTTTTTTTTTATTTTCATTTAAATTTATAGATAATATTTCTCCAAATGTTTTTATAGTTTCATTTGGAAAAACAGGGGCTGTAAATTTAGTTTTAACTTCACTATTAGAGTATAAGTTTTTACCAAAAAATTTTTCCAACATTTCTGTCACGATTGCCAAACTCATCATTCCATGTGCGATACAAGATTTAAATTGTGTAGTGCTGGCATATTCATAATCTAAATGTATTGGGTTATGGTCACCTGAGATAGAAGCATAAGAATTTATATCTTTTTGCGATATTTTCATAGTAATTTCAGGTAATGTATCACCTAATTTATATTCAATTTTAGTAATAATAATTACCTCTTCTTAATTATAATCGTAGTAGATGATTCTCCAATCATCAAAGATTCTGTATTATATTTCACGTTAATTGTTGCAAACCTTAAATTTTTTCTTTCGGTATTAGATTTCAATTCACAAGTTGCAATAATTTTTTTTTCTGGTGTTGCTGGTTTATACCACTTTATTCCTTGCCCTGCGTGTATTGTTTCAATTTCTTTTGAAATAACCCCTATATCATCAATTAATTTAGTCAATGCTAATACTACATGTATTATTGGAGGTAAAGTTTTTTTTTCAGAAATACCAAAAATTTTTTCATATTCATGAGATTTTTTTCTTGAAATGCTAACATCATAAGGTCCATAAACTTGTCCAGGTTTATCTATTTCTAATCTGTGATTCATTTTGTTATAAATATTCATTTATAATAATTTTACTCTCATTTTTATTATAAATGCACTAATTATTTTTCAGTATTTCAGTAGTTAACTGGTCGAGAATTTTCTCTAAAGATGGTTTTGTAGAAGGTCCTATAATTCTATGGATAATTTTCCCCTTAGAGTCAATTATAATTTTTTCTGGAATTCCTCTTACTCCAAAATCTATGGCAATTTGACCATTTTTATCTATAGCATTTGGATATTGAATATCATTTTGTTTTATAAAATCTAATACATTTTCTTTTGTATCCCAAACAGATACACCTATAAATTGTACATTTCTATCACTCCATTCTTTAGATAAATTTGATAATATTGGACCTTCTTGTATGCATGGTATACACCATGAAGACCAAAAATCTAAAATTATTATTTTTCCTAAATAATCTCTTTTAGAGATTTGATCTCCTAAAAGTGTTCTTATTGTAAAATCTTTATCTTCAGGTATAGCAATAGGAGCATATGAAAAACTAGAATTTACACCTAATTGATTATTATCTTCTGAATTATCTAAACTAGATATTAATAAAATAATAATTAATAATGAGATAGGTAATAATGCTATAACAATTTTTTTTCTATTTTTCATCAGTTTTATTTGTAATTTCATCCATTAATTTTTTTCGATTAGAAAAATATTCTTCTGAAGAAACTTTATTATCTTCATATTTTTTATCTAAGATAGCTATTAGTTTTATATTTTCTAATTGAGTGTCGGAAAATTGTGATATGTAATTTTTTTTTCTAAAAATTGCTAAACCTAAAATTAATAATAGAATTATTGAGATAAATATAACTAGAAGGATAGAATACCCTCTACTTTTTAGGAAATCTATTGTTTTTTCTTGAATATTTGGTTCTGGGAGATCTGTAAATTCTACATTTAACTGAGAATTTCTTATAATATTTTCTCCTTTAAAAACTTTAAAAATTTTATCATTTAAAGTTACCTTTTCAGATTCTTGTAAGTATTTGCTAGTTAGTCCTCCGTTATTTTCTGGGAGCAAAATTTTTATTCTATTGGCTCCAAATGGAAGTCGTAGAGGGTAATTAAAGTTATTACTATTATATTTTGTTTCAAAGCTCATTATTATAGAATGTTCTCCTGGTGGAATTGGATTAGACATAGCGAAACCTGTATTTATTTCCATAATGTTTCCTTCTGGTAATTGAGATTCTACTGATAAAGACATATATCCCTCAGGAAGATTAAATCTAAATAAGTCCAACCCTGTTAATTCTGGGCTAGTAATATCAGGTATCCAAGTTGAATCTGATGTATTAGTTATTTTTGCAACTGATAGAATTGAGATATTTCTATCACGACCAACTATATTTGTAATCATTATTGTGTAATCTAATATTGAGATATCTTCTAGGGATGGAGATGACGAATAAATTATTATTTCTATATATCCAGGTTCGTTGACTAATATATCTCTATATTCAATATATTCACCTCCTAGGATCAAAATTCTATAATTATATTTTTCCCTATTGTGATCAAAAATGAATTTTCCATTTGTATCTATATTTGTAGATTCTACTTCTATTATTTGATTATTATTTTCGTCAATTTTGAAAAGTTTTAAAGTTATATTTTCTGGT